>JBBQOT010000766.1:0-1879 GCA_038331165.1 Acetobacterales bacterium | reverse complement strand
GGTTGATGCGCAGCGTGGCCCAGGCCGGCTTGGTGCCCCAGTAGGCGTCGTTGCGGGCGAGCATCTGCGGCGCGCCAGGTGACCATGACACCAGCTTGAACGGGCCGGTGTCGTTGGCGGCCTTGCCGTTGTTGAAGTCGGTCGTCGGCTGCGCACCCTTGGCGCCGGATAGCATGAACACGTTGGACAGGTTGGTGGGCAGCAGCGGTGCCGGGCCGATGGTGATGAAGCGCACCGTGTGCGGGTCGACGATCACCACTTCCTTGATCTGGTTGGTGTAGATGATGTAGGCGCTGGGGTTGCCCGGCAGGGTGGGCACGCGCGCCAGGGTGAACTTCACGTCTTCGGCAGTGAAATTCGACCCGTCGTGGAACTTCACGCCCGGGCGCAGCTTGAATTCCCAGGTCGTCTCGTCGATCACCGCCCACGACAAGGCGAGGCTGGGGACCAGCTGGAGGTTCACGTCGCGCCCGATCAGCGTTTCATACTGATTGCGCATCGCCTGGGTGTTGTTGCCCAGCAGGTTCCACTGCGGGTCCATCGTGTTCGGCTCGTTCTGGATGCCGATGCTCAGCGATTGCGCGCCGGCGGGTACGATGCAAGCGGCCGAGGCCGCGAGGGCGAAGGCGAGGGTGGCGAGTGTGCGCACGCGGCGTCTCCAGCATTGATAGGCGTCAAAGGAACGATGCCGCGTCCGGCGTGCGGACGCGGCATTGCGTTCAGCGTAACGCAGGGTTGCGCCGCGATCAAGCAGCCGATCGCGCGCCGCGGCGGGTTAGGCGACCTGGTCGGCCAGCAGGCCCAGGTGATAGGCGCTGTCGCCCCAGACGTGCTCGAACACCATGACGCGACGGAAATAGTGGCCGACGGCGTATTCCTCGGTCATGCCGATGCCGCCGTGCAACTGCACCGCCGCTTGGGTGACGAAGCGGCCGGACTGGCCGACGCCTACCTTGGCCATGGAGATGTTGCGCGCGCGTTCCGCCGCATCTTCCTCGTCGACCATCATGGCGGCGAGCATGGCCATGCTGCGGGCCTGTTCCACCTCGATCAGCATGTCGGCGGCCTTGTGCTGCAGCACCTGGTTCTGGCCGATCGGCCGGCCGAACTGCACGCGGGTGCGTAGGTATTCCAGCGTCATCGCGTGCGCCGCCTCGCAGGCGCCGACCGTTTCGGCGGCCATCGCGGCGATGCCGGCCTGGGTTACGCGTTCGATCACCGGCATGGCACCGCCGACGGTTCCCAGCACGGCCTCGGCGCCCAGCTTGACGCCGGAGAGCGACACCTCGGCCGCGCGCGTGCCGTCGCGCATGGCATAGCCGCGGCGGGCGACGCCGGGGGTGGCGGCCGGCACCAGGAACAGGGTCAATCCGGCCTTGTCCATGCGCTCACCCGCGGTGCGGGCGCTGACCACCAGCATGTCGGCGCAGTCGCCGTGGAAGACGACGGTTTTTGCCCCTTCCAGCACCCAGCCGGCGCCGTCCTTGGTGGCTGTGGTTATCACGTCGGACAGGTCGTAGCGGGCCTGCTGTTCGCTGTGGGCGAAGGCCAGTTTCAGCGAGCCGTCGACGATTTGCGGCAGGAGTTCGGCTTTCTGCACCTCGGTGCCGGCATAGCGGATGGCGCCGCCGCCCAGCACGACAGTGGCGAGGTAGGGTTCGAGCACGAGGTTACGGCCGACCGCCGCCATCACCATCATGATGTCGACGGCGTTGCCGCCGAAGCCGCCGTGATCTTCGCTGAACGGCAGGCCAAGCAGGCCGAGCGCGGCATACTAGTCCCCCAGCTCCTGGCTGACGCCGTGGGGGGATTTCTGGTAGCCACGCCGTGCGTCGAAGGCGTAGCGGTCGGACAGCAGCCGCGCGATTGAGTCGTTCAG
>JBBQOT010000765.1:0-1886 GCA_038331165.1 Acetobacterales bacterium | reverse complement strand
GGCGTGGAACTGGCCGAGGATGTGGCGCGGGGCTGCGGGCAGTTCGGTGCGATGCAGGTGCAGGCGGTGGTGCTGGGCCACAGTTCCAGCTCGATCCTGGGCGGCAAGGGGTGGGACGAGGCGGCGGTGGCGGCGATGGCGCCGCTGCTGGCGCCTGGCACCTTCGTGACCACCAACGGGCTCGACTGCCTGGCGGCGCTGGCTGAACTGGGGATGCAGCGCCCGTTCCTGGTGCTGCCGCCGTGGTTCAACGACGCGACGGTGGCGGCTGGCGTGGCCTACTACACCGCCCACGGGGTGACGCTGGCGGGCCATATGCGCTTCGATCCCGGCCGCAAGTGGCGCGACTTGCCGCCAGGGGAGCTGTATCCGCAGGGCATGGGCCTCGCGCAGGAGATCGAGCCTTTGTTTGCACAGATCCGCGCCGCTTGCCCGGCGCAGGCCGATGGGGTGCTGATCGCCGGCACCGGGTTCCGTTGTGTCGGCGTGTTGGAAGCGCTGGAGGAGGATCTCGGCCGGCCGGTGGTGTCGGCCAACCAGGCCAGCCTGTGGCATTGCTTGCGGGCGAGCGGGGTGCGGGCCGCGGTGGCGGGGTATGGCAGGCTGCTGCGGATGTGATTCGGGTGTGGCTTGACGTGGGGGCGCTAGGCGGAGAGATATTTGCCGCCTTTGGCGGGTCGTCCTGACGCTGCCGCCGCCACCAGGTTTTCCGGATACCGTGATGACTTTGCCCCTGCATTTGCGCCGCCTTGAAGCTGAGGCGATCTCGATCCTGCGCGAGACGGTGGCGGGTTTTCGCAATCCGGTGCTGCTGTATTCGATCGGCAAGGATAGCTCGGTGGTGCTGCATCTGGCGCTGAAGGCGTTCGCGCCCGGGCGGCTGCCGTTCCCGCTGCTGCATATCGCCACCGGGTGGGATTTTCGCGCCATGCTGGAGTTCCGCGACCGGCGGGCCGCCGAGATCGGGGCGAAGCTGATCGTGCACACCAACCCCGACGGGCTGGCGCGCGGCATTGGCCCGCTGACCCACGGGTCGCAAATTCACATGAACGTGATGGGCACCGAGGCGCTGAAGCAGGCGCTGGATGAGCACGGCTTCGACGCGGCGCTGGGTGGCGCGCGCCGCGACGAGGAGAAGTCGCGCGCCAAGGAACGCGTGTTCAGCCATCGCGCGCCCGGCCATGTGTGGGAGCCGCGCGGCCAGCGGCCGGAGCTGTGGGGGCTGTACAACACCCGCATCGGGCCGGGCGAGACGATGCGGGTGTTTCCGTTGTCGAACTGGACGGAGTTCGACATATGGGACTACATCGCCGCCGAGCGCATTGGAGTGGTGCCGCTGTACTTTGCCGCCGTCCGGCCGACCTTGCGCCGATCGGGTGCAGTGATCATGCGCGATGATGAACGCATGCCGCTTGAGCCCGGCGAAACGGTGGAGATGAAATGGGTGCGCTTCCGCACCATGGGCGACTGGCCGCTGACCGGCGCGCATGAGAGCACCGCCGAGACGGTCGAGCAGGTGCTGGCCGAACTGCGCGACAGCCGGGTGAGCGAGCGGCACGGGCGGCTGATCGACAACGACCAGGAAGCTTCGATGGAGCGCAAGAAGCGCGAGGGGTATTTCTGATGGACGCCGCTCCTGCCCACGGCCTGTTGCGCCTGCTGACCTGCGGCTCGGTCGACGATGGCAAGTCCACCCTGATCGGGCGGCTGCTGTACGACAGCCAGTTGATCGCCGACGACACGCTGGCCGCCATCACCCGCGACAGCCGCAAGCACGGCACGGTGGGCGAGGAGGTCGACCTCGCGCTGTTGGTGGATGGGCTGGAGGCGGAGCGCCAGCAGGGCATCACCATCGATGTCGCCTATCGCTTTTTCACCACCGGCCA
>JBBQOT010000764.1:0-1891 GCA_038331165.1 Acetobacterales bacterium | reverse complement strand
GGCACTGGGGCTGACCCAGGCGGATATCCCGGCGCCGCGCGGCATGGCGATGCAGGCGCGGGTGAACCTGGAGACGATGCAGCCCGACGGCAGCGTGAAGGGGGCGGGCGGCGTGCTGTCGGCCTATGATCCGCCCAGCGGCCCCGGCGTGCGCGTGGATGGCTACGGCTATGCCGGCTACCGCACCAATCCGCGCTTCGACAGTCTGCTGGCCAAGGTGATCGTCCATGCCCGCACCGGCGATTTTTCGGCACTCGCCGCCAAGGCCGGGCGCGCACTCGCGGAATTCCGCCTGGTTGGCGCGGCGTCGAACATTGCCTTCCTCCAGGCGGTGCTGAAGCACCCGGCGCTGCTGGCCGGCCGGCTGCACACCAACTTCGTGACCGAGCACATCGCAGCACTGACCGCGGTCGAAAGCACCGGCGGGCGGTGGTTCGCACCCGCCGGGGCCGCTGCCCCGCGGCGTGCCGGAGCACGGCTGGAATCGCGTGACCCGCTGGCCATCGTGGACTACGGTAAGGAAACCGCGGCCGAGGAGGTGGCAGCATCGGGCGACGAGGCGCTCGGCCCCGAAGGCACGGTGCCGCTGCGCGCGCCGATGCAGGGCACCATCGTGTCGTTGAGCGTGGCCGATGGCGCCACCGTGCTGCCGGGACAGGAGATCATGGTGATGGAGGCGATGAAGATGCAGCACAGCATCGCCGCCGCCGGCCCCTGCATCGTGCGCGGCTTCATCGTCGAAGTGGGCGAAACGGTGTTCGAAGGCGCGCCGCTGGCCTTCATCGAGGAACGGCCGGAGCTGGGCGGCGCGGTGCGCGAGGAGCGCCGGATCGACCTCGACCACATCCGCCCCGATCTGGCCGAGGTGCTGGAGCGGCAACGGCGCACCAAGGACGAGGCGCGGCCGAAGGCGGTAGCGCGGCGGCGGGCGACCGGGCAGCGCACGGCGCGGGAGAACATTTCCGATCTTGTCGACCCCGGGACATTCGTCGAATACGGCGCGCTCACGCTGGCCGCGCGGCGACGGACGCATACCGTGGAGCAACTGGTGGAGGAGTCGCCGGCCGACGGCATCATCCTCGGGCTCGGCACGATCAACGGCGAGGCCTTCCCCGAGGAGAAGGGCCGCGCCGCCGTGGCGCATTACGACTACACCGTCATGGCCGGCACGCAAGGGCGCAACGGCCATCGCAAGCAGGATCGCTTCTTTGAGCTGGCGCACGATTTGCGCATTCCCGTGATGCTGTTCGCCGAGGGCGGCGGCGGGCGGGGCAGCGATTCCGATGCCATCGGCGGGTCGGAGACCGACACGTTCTACCGCTTCGCCGCGCTGTCGGGCGGAGCGCCGGTGATCGGCATCGCCTCGGGCAAGTGCTTCGCCGGCAATGCGGTGATGCTCGGCTGCTGCGACGTGATCATCGCCACCGCCAACGCCAATATCGGCATGGCCGGCCCGGCGATGATCGAGGGCGGCGGGCTGGGCGTGTATCGGCCGGAGGAGATCGGGCCGATGTCCGTCCAGGTGGCCTCGGGCGTGGTCGACATTGCGGTGGCCGACGAGCCGGAGGCGGTTCGGGTGGCGAAACAGTACCTCTCGTATTTCCAGGGCGCGGTGAAGGAATGGTCGGCCGGCGACCAGCGACTGCTGCGCCACATCGTGCCGGAGAACCGGCTGCGCGGCTACGACATGCGGGCACTGATCGCCACCCTGGCCGACGAGGGCAGCATGCTGGAGATCCGTCGCGGCTGGGGGCTGGGCATGATCACCGCGCTGATCCGCGTCGAGGGCAAGCCGATGGGGGTGATCGCCAACAACCCGATGCACCTGGGGGGCGCGGTGGACAGCGATGCCGCGGACAAGGCCGCGCGTTTCATGCAGATGTGCGACGCG
>JBBQOT010000763.1:0-1895 GCA_038331165.1 Acetobacterales bacterium | reverse complement strand
CGGGGTTAATGCCGACCCATGACCGACACGATCACGCTTCGTCCGCTCGCCGAGGGTTCCGGGGGCAGGGCCCACGGCCGCGCTCTCGCTGTTCGAGGAATAGGGACACCGCTATCGGCCGCACGCCCGCCATGGCGATCGCGCTGTTCGCCCAGCGCGCCAACACCGACCGGCTGCCAATGGCCTGGATCGCGCTCGATGGCGCCACATCGGTCGCGACCGCCAGCTTGATGGAGGTCGAGCGGCCTGGTGACGAACCCGGGCCGTGGGTCGCCGGCGTGTATGTCGTCGGATCGCATCGCGGGCGCGGCCTGGCCACGCGGCTGATGGCGGTGCTGGAACAGGCCGCACCCCGGCTGGGCGCACAGCGCCTGCTGCTCAGCGCCGCCGCACCGTCGCTCTACCTCGCCCTCGGCTACGCGCCGACCGGCGCCACCAAGAACGGCGAGCCGGTGATGGAAAAGCAGCTTTTCCCCATGGGCTAGGGCGGCAGACCGATACGGTAGCGCCGACATAAAAGTCGCATAAGGTATATTATGGAAAGAGAGAACCGAGAGCCTCAGCCGAGGATCACGTCGCGGTTGACATCCTTGTAGAGCAGATACGCCGCATCCCCCCAGCCCGTGGGATAGAATTGCTGCGGGCAGTACGGCCCCATCCAGATGAAGTCGCCCTTCCAAACCTCGTGCCAAGTGCGCCCGAGCAGATACATCCCCTGGCCAGACAACATCAGCAACCCGTGCTCCATGATATGCGTCTCAACCATCGCGAAATGCGTGCCGGGCTTGAAGTGCAGGATGTTGACCGCGAGGTCGTAGCGCAGGTCCTCCTCCGGCAGCAGGTGCTGCCAGCTTCGCCCGATCGTATGGCGCAGCGTGTGCGGCACGTCCTGCGTGTGGCGCACGATGGTCGGCGGCGGCTCCAGCCCGGCATCGTCGAACGGCTTGCGGATCCAGGCTATCCGCGCCCCCGCGGCCGTTTCCAGCAGATGCGTCGAGCCTGGCGGCACATAGGCATAACCGCCGACGCCTAGCGCCTGTCGCACACCGCCGATAATTATGTCACATGATCCTTCTGCCACATAGTAAAAATGCGAAACACCATCCACCCGCCCGGGCACGCCGCTTCCGCCCGCCGGCATCACCAGCAGCGCCTGCGCGAACTTCGCCCCCATCTGCGGCGAGGTCTGGAAGAACACCTGCGTGCCCGGCCACCCCGGCAGCCGGCTTTCCAGGATGCCATCGGGCGGCATCACCGCGAAATTCGGGTCCACCATCGAGCGGTTGTGTCCGGCCACGCCGGGCGGAATCGTGCCTTGTTCCATGAGCTTGGCCTCCGTCATTCAGCGCAGCACGAAGGTGCCGCGCGGCCCTCGGTGTCCCGCGGCAGGTCCATCGCCGGGTTGGCCGACAGGAAGCCGTTCGGCTTCAGCATGAAGCCCGCGTACTCCACCGGCATGATCGGCATGTCCTCGGGCTTGCACACATGGGTATGCCCGAAATTGTGCCACACTACGACATCGGCGTTCTCGATGCTGCGGTTCGCCTGGATCCAGCTCGGCAACCCCTCCCCGCCGCCGTTCGGCCCGGCGGGGTGCTGGTTCGGGAATTCACCGGCCGGGAACCGCTCGGCGGGATCGTAGGCGGTCACCCACACATGCTTGGTCGCGAAGCCCGCCCTGCCCCGGATCGCGCTGCCCTCCTGGGCCAGCAGCAGCGGCGAGGCCTGCACCGCGAGCTTGTACGCCGGCGCGTTGCCTACCACGTTGCTTTTGTTCGGATTGGAGATTTTCCAATATCGCCCGGTCCGCCCCTCCGCCTCCCGCGCCGCGTCCCGTTCGCGCGCCAACACCTTCGTCGTGGTGTCGAACACATTGCCGTATGGGTTGTCCTTCC
>JBBQOT010000762.1:0-1897 GCA_038331165.1 Acetobacterales bacterium | reverse complement strand
TCGGCGAACACCGCGCCGGGGTTGGTGCCGTTGTGCAGCAGCGCGGCGATCATCACCGGCCGGCCCGACCGTGCAGACATCTCCTCGAGCAATGCCACCGGCATCTGCCCGCCCTTGGTGACCATGTAGACACCACCACCGGCATGTGCCATGGCTTCGATCAGCGCCAGGTGCTCGGCATCGCTGGCCAGTCGCGAGGGCATCGGCAAGCCGCCTTCGCCGTTGTGCGCCGGGCTGGTGGAACTGGCCAGGCCGACGGCGCCCGCGTCCATGGCCTCGCGCACCAGCGCCGCCATTTGGGCGATTTCTTCAGGTGTGGCTTCGCGCCGCGCGGCCGCCGCACCCATCACCCAGGTGCGCAGCGACGAGTGGCCGACATAGGCCGCCAGGTTGACGGCGCTGCCGCAGCGGCGCAACTGCGCCAGATACTCGGCAAAGGTCTCGAAGTCCCAGCGGATGCCCTGGCGCAGCACGGCCAACGACATGCCCTCGACCTGCGTCAAGTTGCGCATCGTCAGTTCGCGGTCGGCCGGCCGGCACGGCGCGATGGTGAAACCGCAGTTGCCAATTACCGCCGTCGTGACGCCGAGCGCCGGCGACGGCCGCACATACGGGTCCCAGGTGAGCTGGGCATCGAAGTGCGTGTGGCTGTCGATGATGCCGGGCATCAGCGCCAGGCCTGCTGCATCGATGACGCGCGTGGCGTGCACCGGCAACGACGCGCCGATGGCGCGGATGCGGCCCTCGCGCACCGCCAGGTCGGCGTGAATCGGCTCGACGCCCGTGCCGTCGTAGAGCAACGCGCCGCGGATCAGCAGGTCGTCCATTTCAGGCCGCTTTGCGCCGCGGCGCTGCGAACAGGTCCTCCATCGCCTTGCGCGTGCGCCAGGCGGGGGTCGTGGTGTCCATTGCCACGTTCGCCCAGCTCAGGCGCTGACCGGCTTTCACTGGCCGCACGTCCTTCACGCCATGCGCCAGGCCCGGCGGCACGCCGCCCAGCGCCAGCGAGGTGGCGGCAGGCAGCAGCTTGCCCCAGTCGGTGTAGCCGCCCTCGCCGTCGAGCATTTCACCGCGCTTCAGGTCGCGCTTGGCGGTGGCCACCAGGTCGACGTTCCAGCCGGTGGACACGCCCGTGGGCTCGCCGCGCAGCGCCACGTTGGCCACCGACAGTCCGACCTCCAGCCGGGTCAAGTGCCGGCGCTTGTACAGCGTGAACTTGCGCCCGCCGGGGTCGGTGTGGGCGTCGTATTCCTCGAAGCAGTTCTTGCTGTATTCGGTTTCCGCTTCGACCGTGACCCATACACCCATGCGGATGTCGTAGGGAATTTGCCGGCCATTGGCTTCGAGCGACGAAATGACCTCGACCAGGCCCTTGCGTTCGAGCACACCACCTTCAGAAATCAGACGCGTCACGAAGGTATTGTCCTCGACGCTGGCCGGCGGGTAGATAGCGCGGGCACGGCGTCGCTCATGGTCCTGGTTTCCTCGGGCTTGAACAGGCCCGGAAAGAACAGGTAACCCTCGCGCTCGAATTGGGCGCGCTGTTCGGCGCTCAGTTTCATCGTCAGTCTCCCCTGTGGCGCGCCGAGGCTGAGGCGCTGGGTTGGCGGCGGCAGCGAGCTGCCGGGTCATGTGTTCGGCGGCCCGCCGGTCGTGCACCAGCATCAGGCGCTCGGCCCCCGCCGCGTCGCCAGCGGCGATGGCGTGGGCGATGGCTTCGTGTTCGTCCCACACGGTATCGCGCAAGGCCGACTTCTGCAGTACCGCACCCATCGCGCGGCGGATATGGCTCCAGTGCGGATGCGCGCTGCGTTCGATCAGCGGCTTCCTCGACGCCGCATAGAAGGCATTGTGGAAGCCAATGTCGGCCTCGATCATCGCCGGCACGTTGCGCCCC
>JBBQOT010000761.1:0-1899 GCA_038331165.1 Acetobacterales bacterium | reverse complement strand
CCAGCACAGGCACCTTGGCCAGCGTCAGCACCTTGTGAGCGACGCTGCCCAGCAGCAGCGAGTCCAGGCCGCGCCGGCCGTGCGAGCCCATCACGACCAGGTCAATGCCGTGCTTGCCGGCATACTCGACGATGGACGCCGCCGGGCCGTGCTCGCGCAAAACCTCGCTGTCGAAGGCGACGCCTGCCGCCGTGGCCCGCGCCGCCGCCTGGTCAATGCCCTGCTTGGCGCCATCCTCGGCCGCCTCCAGGTAGTAGCTCAGCGCCTCGCCGCCGCCCTCGGGAAAGCTGATGAACGGCACCGGATCGATCACGCTGACGATGCTCAGGCGGGCGCCGTAGCGCCGGGCCAGATCGACGGCCGTTTCGGCCGCCTTGTCGGCGCTGGACGAGCCATCGGTGGGCAGCAAGATGTGCTTGTAATCAGCCATGGTGGAAGCTCCTATCCCTATCCCTATCCTCTATCCCCTGTCGGCAGGGTGGCTGCATGCTGTCACCAATGTCCTGGGTCGACAAGGCGGCGGGTCGCTCACATTTGCGCTACGTCAAAGCCCCTCCCGGGGCGGGAACCAAATTCGGCCACCGCTCGAACGGCGCCGCCGATCCCAAGCTCCCCCACGTTCACATCGCGTCCATCAAACATTGGCTCAACGAGACTGCCTGGCAAACGCCAACCGCCGCGTCCAGTTCCTCCCCAAAAAAAGAACCGGCGCTGCGCAGCTTCGCCCCCATCACCGTGCCGGCCGACCAGTACTTCATGCTCGGTGACAGTCGCGACAACGGCGAAGACTCGCGCTTCATCGGCGCCGTGCACCGGCATCTGCTGATCGGCCGTGCCCATCGGGTCATCGTATCGGTCGATATCCTCGGCAGCTGGGCGCCGCACCTTGAGCGGCGGTGGAAGCCATTCGCAACGACCGGTAACTCATTCAACCGGTCGCCTACTCGTCCTCAAACACCACCCGGTTGCGCCCCGCTTGCTTGGCCCGATACAAGGCCCGGTCGGCCGCCGCCATCAGCCCAGCCGCCACCGCAGCCGGCTCCTGGCCTGCGGGCACAGCGCCCAGCATGGCCAGGCCGATCGAGATCGTCACTTCCAGCGCCTGGCCGTTGTCGGCCGCGCAGGGCATGGCGGCAATGCTGGCGCGGATGCGCTCGGCAATTTCACGCGCATGCTGGGCCGCCGTCTGCGGCAGCAGCACCACGAACTCCTCGCCGCCATAGCGGGCAATCGTGTCGCCGGCGCGCAACTGCGACTGGATGCAGTGGCCGACCGCGCGCAGCACCGCATCGCCGGCCGGGTGGCCATGGGCGTCGTTGAACTGCTTGAACTTGTCGATGTCCAGGAACAGGCAGGCCAGCGCATGCTTGTAGCGCCACGCCTGCGCAATCTCGATACCGCAGCGGTGCTCCAGATAGCGGCGGTTGTGCACGCCGGTGAGCAGATCGGTCTGGCCGGCGAGTTTGACCCGCTCCTGATTCAGTACGCTCCCGAGACACACGGCGACGATGCTGGCCAGGCGCTCCAGCAGATTCGTGCCGGCAGCCGGGTCATAGCGCTCGGCATCGCAGCTGCCGAAGTGCAGGCTGCCGATCAGCTCGCCATGACGGCTCAGCGGCAGCAGAGCCACCGAGCGCGGCGGCTGCGGCGGCGCGTTGAAGAAGCGCGCATGCGAGGCCGCCTCGAAGCGGCCCAGCCAGGGCTTGCGTGCGCGGCCGTAGAGTTCGCCCAGCGGGCCGGCCGAGGGCAGCAGCACCAGATCGTTCAGTACCGCGCCATCGCGCAGCTCGCTGTCCAGGATGCGGGCGGTCTCGCCATCGGCGTCGACCAGGGCCAAGGTAACGCTCTCGATGCCAAAGGCCTGGCCGTAGTCGCTGAGCAGCAGACGCAACAGCTCCA
>JBBQOT010000760.1:0-1899 GCA_038331165.1 Acetobacterales bacterium | reverse complement strand
CTGTTGCCTTTCAGAAAGGTCCGATATGGGCCTAATATCGGTCAGGTCCTGGGGCGGCGGATACCGCTGGGGCGATAACGGGCCAAATATTCCGGTACCACCTGTTCTACGGCCAGCGGCGCGATGCCGAGTTCGGCCAGGCCCGCAACGCCGGGCGCTACCACGTTGTCGCGACGCAGCAATGCCAGCTGGTCGCGAGTCAGTGGCTTGCCGGGCAGGCATTCCATCACCCGGGCCTGCAGCTGCGCCACCGGGCGAGGCACGTCGACCAGCGGGCGGCGGCGGCCGGTCTGGTCCAGGATCCAGGCGAGCAGCTGGCGCATCGTCCAGACCTTCGGGCCGCCCAGCTCGAAGGTGCGGCCCTGCACGTCGGCGCGAGTCAGCCCTGCAATGATCGCATCGGCGACATCGCCGACATGCACCGGCTGGAACTTCGTCGCGCCTTCGAACACCGGCATCACCGGCAGCAGGCGTGCGAGCTGGGCGAAGCGATTGAAGAACTGGTCCTCCGCGCCGAACACGATCGATGGGCGCAGGATGACGGCGCCGGGGAAGGCTGCGCGGACCGCAACCTCGCCGGCTGCCTTGCTGCGCGCGTAGAGGCTGGCGCTGGTAGCGTCGGCTCCGAGTGCGGAGACGTGGACCAGCCGCGCCACCCCGGCCGCCGCGGCGGCCCGCGCGATGGTGGCGGCACCCTGATGATGGACGCGGTCGAAATCGCCGGGGCGGCCCTCGGCCAGGATGCCGACGAGGTTCACCACGTGGCCCGCGCCTTCCACCGATCGCTCGACCGAGGCCGCGTCGGACAGCGGGGCGTACAGCGGCACCACCTGTCCGGGCACACCCAGCGGCTTCAGCACCATCGCCGCCTCGGTGTCGCGCACCGCCACGCGCACGATGTGGCCGGCATCGACCCGGCGCTTGACCACGTGGCGGCCGATGAAGCCGGTGCCGCCGAAGACCGTGGCGATGTCGCCCTCGGCTGTGTGCTGGTGGAGCTGGTTGCCCTCGTCCATGGGTCGTCTCCCGAAAACTCGTTCCCTTGATAGGTGTGCCGTGAAGCGGCCTCAAGCAGGGCCTGCACCCGCGCGCGGACGATTTCTTTGCGTGATTTGTTTGCCGGGGGGCAGTTGACGTGGCGGCGGGCGGGGGTTACATCGCGCCCCCACCGTCCGCCCCGCACCGCGGACGATGCCGAGTTGCCCAGGTGGCGGAATTGGTAGACGCGCAGGTTTCAGGTACCTGTGGCCGTAAGGTCGTGGAAGTTCGAGTCTTCTCCTGGGCACCAATCGGAATGCGGCGGCCTGACCGCCAAGAGTGGACCCCCCCTCATGGCGGACAGCATTCAGTTCATGGCCAATGCCACGATCCACCTTCATAAGCACGACCTGCCCGAGGGGCTGACGCTCGGCGCCGTCCTGGCCGTGGACACCGAGGCGATGGGGCTCGATTCGCGGCGCGACCGGCTGTGCCTGGTGCAGATGTCGTCGGGCGACGGTGTGGTGCACCTGGTGCAGATCGTGCCGCCGGCGCTGGGCGGACGCGGTGCGGATTGCCCGAACCTCAAGCGCGTGCTGGCCGATCCCGCGACCGTGAAGCTGATGCATTTCGCCCGGTTCGACGTGGCGCTGTTGCAGCATGCGCTGGGCATCAGGGTGGCGCCGGTGCGCTGCACCAAGATCGCGGCCAAGCTGGTGCGCACCTATACCGACCGCCATGGGCTGAAGGATCTGTGCCGCGACCTGCTGGGCGTGGATCTGTCCAAGCAGCAGCAGACCTCCGACTGGGGGGCAGCGGAGCTGTCGGCCGAGCAACTGGCCTACGCCGCCTCGGACGTGCTGCACCTGCATGCGCTGTGGGCCAAGCTGGAGGGGCTGCTGAAGCGCGAGGGGCGGCTGG
>JBBQOT010000759.1:0-1900 GCA_038331165.1 Acetobacterales bacterium | reverse complement strand
AGGTCGGTCCAGTCGTCGGGCGTGGCGGGCGGTTTCTGCGCCATGCTGATGGCGGAAAACGCGATCAGGTAGGCGGGCACCGCGGCGGCCAGCACCAGGTCGTAGATGATCTTGCGGCGGTTCCACTGCACCGCGCTCAAGCCGAGGCTCATCGGGTGGTTCCCTGGGCCGGCAGGTCGGGGGGCGGACGCAGGGCCACGGCAAGGCCGGCGCCGAGCACGAGAAGGACCAGCAGCGCCGGCCAGATCGCGCGATGCAGGCGGCGCTGGCTGTGTGTCATGGCGGTGCCGCCTTGGCGGTGCGCAGCCAGCGCCACAGCACCATGGGCCACAGGGCGAAGGCGCCGGGCAGCAGCATGGCCCGGCCGCCGGGGGTGATCGGGCCGGGCGGGAAGGGGGGGCTGCCGGCGCCGAACAGCACGAAGGCGGCGGCGACCGCGAGGCCGGTGGCGGTGTAGATCGCCAAGGCGCCGACGACGAGCATCCACTCCCCCTGTGTTGCGGTGTGCGAACGCTAGGACGGGTGGGCAGGGTGGGGCAACTGGGGCGTGGCCAGAATGGGTGCGGCGCGGCACTGTAGGCGGGCAGTTGCGGGAGGAAGCGGATGATCGCCGTCATCTTCGAGGTGCGGCCGGCGGACGGGCAGGCCGGTGCCTATCTGGACCATGCGGCGCGGCTGCGTGCGGCGTTGATGGGCATGGATGGGTTCATCAGCGTGGAGCGGTTCCAGAGCCTGACCGATCCGGCCAAGTTGCTGTCGTTGTCGTTCTGGCGCGATGAGGCGGCGGTGGCGGGCTGGCGCAACCAGGCGGCGCATCGGGAAACGCAGGCGGCGGGGCGGGCGGGGATTTTTGCCGGCTACCGGCTGCGGGTGGCGGCGGTGTTGCGGGACTATGGGCTGGAGGAGCGGGCGGAGACGCCGGCGGATAGTCGGGCGGTGCATGGGGAGGGCGCGCGATGACGCCGTTCATCTGTGTCGCCTGCGGCACCCAGCACGCGGTTTCGGAGGTGGTGCCGGCTGCTTGCCCGATCTGCCAGGACGAGCGGCAATATGTCGGTGCCGGCGGGCAGCGCTGGACGACGATGACGGCGCTGCACGGCACCCATATGAACGCCTGGCGGATGCACGAGGCGGGGTTGCTGGGCATCGGCACGGTTCCGGCATTTGCGATCGGGCAGCGGGCGCTGCTGATCCTGCGGCCGGAGGGCAATATCCTGTGGGACTGCGTCACCTTGCTCGACGAGGCGACCTTGGCCCTGGTGCGGGCGCTGGGCGGGATTTCGGCGATCGCCATTTCGCATCCGCATTACTATTCCAGCATGGTGGAATGAGCGCAGGCGTTCGGGTGTCTGGTGTGGCTGCATGCGGCCGACCGGGGGCATGTGCAGCGGTCGGATCCGGCGCTGCGGTTCTGGCAGGGAGCGACGCATGCGCTGGCCGACGGCATCACGCTGATCAACGCGCCGGGGCATTTCGACGGCGGCACCATGCTGCATTGGCGCGACGGGGCGGCGGGGCGCGGCGCGCTGCTGACCGGGGATATTATCCAACTACTGCCAGACGCCACGCGGGTGAGCTTTATGCGCAGCTACCCCAACCTCATTCCGCTGCCGGCGCGCACGGTGACGGCGATCGAGGCGGCGGTGTCGCCCTTCGCCTTCGACCGGCTGTACGGGGCGTGGTGGGAGCGGGTGATGCCGGAAGGCGGAAAGGCGGCGATCGCGCTGTCGGCGGAGCGATATCGGCGGTGGGTCAGCGAGCAAGCCAGCTAAAGTTTGAGGGCCGGTGAAAGGCGGCATTTCAGGTTTCGCAGCCCTCTTCCACCAAATAACAACCTCTTTAATGATTGACCGTTAGAGAAAGCCAAGGCCAGGGCTTTGCCCTTGTGTCTGCGTGATCT
>JBBQOT010000758.1:0-1912 GCA_038331165.1 Acetobacterales bacterium | reverse complement strand
TTCGTTCCGGCGGTCGCGCCCGGCCTGCTGCCCTACGCCAACCGCTACGCACCGGCGCCAGCGCCGGCTGACTACCAGGTGCGCTTCACGCCGTACGACTGGACGGTTGCCGACACAGCGTTGGCGCTGCCGACCGGCATGTTCGCCGCGCTCGTCGGCGAAGCGATGGCCCGCGTGTTGTGCACTGAACGCGTCGATCTGCGGATTGGCCGAACAAGGCTAAATCAGGTCCTTGATGTCCAGCGCGACAGCAAATGAATTTCCTTCGTGCGCCAATGCCGCCTGGATCTGCGCGCCATGCCCGGTGGGCAGCACGCTGACGACACCGAAATTGAACTGGTTCACCACCGTCTTCAGCTCCGAGTGGATGCCCGGAGCGAGCGCGAAGGATTGATCGATGAAGGTGCCGACCAGCGGCTGCGTATCGTCGATCTGACTGATGCCCGACGAGGTAAGTGACATCGCCTTGGCCTTCACCGGCCGCGCGGCAGTGACCTCGAACGTGCAGCCGATATGGATATCGCCCGAGAGGAAGATGAGCTCGCGGCCGCGCGCGCCCTGAGGCCGGTTGGCCAGGCGCGCCGAGAAGGCCTTTTGCAGCAGTTCGCGCTGCTCGGGCTGCGCAAAGCGGTGTGACCACTGGTCGCGTGCCTCGTCGAGGTTGCTGATCTGGAAGTCGCCCAGGTTGGGGTTGACGCCGATGAGGCGCTCCACCTTCGCGCCGGCAATGGCTTTCACGATGCCCACCGCCTTCGAATCCTGTTTTTTGTGATGGAAGAGCTCCTGCTCGTCGCCGCGCCGGAACGCTTCGACGTCGTCGGTGCGCCCGCCCATCAGCCGCTGTGTCTGGCCGTCGGGGTCTTGCGAAGCGATCGGCGTCGAGGTCACCACTGCAAGCGCGTCGATGTCGGCGGGCACGCGCGCCAGCACCTGATCGACGAAGACCCATTGCACATCGCCGAGGATCGGCTTGGCGGCACGGAAGACGTCGCGCGCACCGCGGCTGTCGAGCACCATCACCATCAATTTGCCGCACCGAAAGACAAACGGCATGCCGATGCGCTGACCCGTCGGCAACGGGCCGTTGACATAGTTCGGAAAGGCCGGATCGAGTTGCCCGGGAACGAACGGATCGGGGTGGTCACCCGGGCGCGGATTGCGGCAGCCTTGGAAGTGCCAGAACACATCGCGCGCATCCTCGAAGAAGACACTGCACTTGCCGAAGATCTCCGCGCCACGTGGGTGTTTGGCCGCCATCGTCGGGCTGTCGCTCGCCAGCGACCCCCAGCCATCGCGGATATCGTGGTCGTCCCACACCATGTAGCAAGGCGTGTTGGCCAGGAGCCGCGCCACTGGCTCACGGGTCCAGTTGAAGCGGTACTTCTCGGCCATCGCGCGTCGGCGGGTGGCACGGTCGGCATTGAAGTGCTCTTCGAAGACGTCCGGCGGATCTTCGTCGAGGTAGACCTGGTCGCCCATCATGAGGATGAACGACGGCTGAGCGCGGTCCACATGGTCGGCAAACTGCTGCCAGGCGCCGAGCTGCGAAGCGCCGTTGCACGAGATGGCGTTGAACAGTATGGGCGTCATCGAGGCGGCAGGCGGCAGCGTGCGCACCGATCCGCGCGCGCCGTTCAGGTAGCGCCCGGCGCGCGTGACGCGGTAGCGATAGCGGCGGTCGGGCTCGAGCCCCACAACGCGCGCGATTGCGGTGCCGAACTCGATCGCACCCGCGGGCTCGGTGCTTTCGAAGGGCACCAGGCCCACACCTTCCACGCGCACCGCATAGTCACGCGGGTCGCCGGGCACCTGGATCCAGATGCGGGTGGAGTGCTCGTCGGTGTGCCCGAGCACAGGCCCGAGCACCAGACGCTGGCGACCCGGGCGGGCCTTCGTGGTGGCCATAGCGGGC
>JBBQOT010000757.1:0-1916 GCA_038331165.1 Acetobacterales bacterium | reverse complement strand
GGCCTTTGGAAACCCTTTTTATTTCAATAAGATGAGGTCCAGGGGCTCGGCCCGTCGCGCGAAGGCGCGTTCGGGACCTGGTGGGGCTCGGGGCGAAGCCCCGACTTGCTTGACTGAGTGCCACCCTTACCGAGGGTTGCTATCAATATCCCATGTCGGGCTCGCCAGTGGCGGCGCGCAAACCGATACAATACCAACGGTCATTCTTTTTGAGCGTTGGTATCACATGACCCGATGTCGTGGTGCGTCAGCGCCAGAGCGGACGTCCCAGGTTCACGTTGCGGCCCGAGGTTACGGCACCACCGGCCGCGCCAAGCGCGCCGCCCACCACCGCGCCGGTGCCCAGGCTGCCGCCGGTCAACCCGCTTACCGCCGCCCCCGCCCCGGCACCCAGCAACGCGCCAGACACTGCCCGGTCGCCGGTGGAATGGCCGCAGCCGGCCAGCGCCAGCGTGCCGAGCAGCAGGGGAATCGCCATCATCGTCTTCATCGCGTTGTCCTTCACTTTGTGACGCATGCGGAAGCCTTCGCGCCTGCCATCGCAGTGTCAGCCGGCTGTGGCTGGAACACGATGTTGCAATGGCAACGCCGTGGCAGGGGAGGAAATTCGCACCGAAGTCGCGCCGCCGTGAAGCGGATTAGCGCCGCCCCGCCAGCGCCAGCCCGGCGCCCACCAGCCCGACGGCCGCGGCCAGCGGGCCGAAACCGCCAAAGCCGAACTGCGTCATCATCCAGCCGCCCAGTGCCGCCGCGCCCAGCCAGCCGAAGCTGGCCGAGGTGACGTTCAGGCCCAGCACCGTGCCGCGCACCGCGTCGGGCACATTGGCCAAGGCGGCCATCAGGCTCGGCCGGGCGATGGCGTTGGTGAACACGTAGAGAAACCCAAGTGCTACCGAGGTCGCCAGGCCCGGCGTGTAGAGAAACAGCGCCAGCGCCACCACCGACGAGCCGGCCATTGCCGCGGCAAAGGTGTGCAAGCGGTTGCTCAGCCGGTCGGCCAGCTGCCCGCCCAGCACGGTGCCCAGGATGTTGCCGCCGGCGAACAGCGCCAGCGGCAGCACCACCCCGCGCAACGACAGGTCGTAGGTGGATTGCAGGAAAGTGGCGAAATACACCGCCGTCAGCCCGTAACAGACGCGTTCGGCAATCCCCATGGTCAGCAGCCGGACCACCGGCCCCGACATCGCCGCGCGCAGCGATGGCGCCGCCGCACCGCGGGCCCGCGCGCCGCCGCCGCTGCGCCAGGTGGTAGCCAGCAACCCCAAAGCTGCGGCCAGCGCGATGCCCGCCACCGTCACGTTCACCCCGCGCCAGCCGATATAGCTGCCGATCCAGGCCGCCATCGGCACGCCGATCAGCAGCGTCAGCGACTGCCCGGCCATCACCCAGCCCAGCGCCCGGCCGCGCTGGCGGTCGATCGTGCGGGCCGAGGCCTCGGCCATGATCACCCCGGTGAAGGCTCCGGAACAGCCGCCCGCGGCCGTCGCCCAGGCGGCGACCTCCCAGTACGTGCCGCCCTGCGCCACTCCAAGCATGCTCAGCGCCAGCCCGAGCGGCCCGCCGACCAGGAACGGCTTGCGGCCCCAGCGGTCCGACCCCGCCCCGGCGGCCATCGAGGCCACCCCCCAGGCGATCGAGGTCATCGCCATCAGATTGGCCACCAAGGTCAGGCTGGTCCCCAGGTCGCGCGACATGTCGAGCAGGAACGGCGCACGTGTGGTGCCGCTGCACGATGCCGCGAACATGCCCAGGCAGGCGGCGGCCAGCAAAGCCCACGGCATCGGCGGCGTGCCGGGCAGCACGACGGATTCGGACGAGGATCGGGAGGACATGCGTTAAGCCTACGCTGCGCCCACGCGGGCGGCGAGCGCGGCGGGGGCAGGGCAGGCCCCCGCCTCAGCCTCGGCGGTCGATCA
>JBBQOT010000756.1:0-1916 GCA_038331165.1 Acetobacterales bacterium | reverse complement strand
CTTCGCCCTGGCCAGCCAGGAGCCGTGGAACTCCGGCATCGGCGGCATCGGCTTCTGCGAGGTGCACCGCGCCGGCGAGAAGAGCGCCCAGGTGGTGGATTTCGGCCCGGTCGCCCCGCGCCACCTCAGCCCGGCCAACTTCAAGCTGACCGGCCGCATGTCCGACGAAGGGTTCAAGTGGCCGGAGGTGGAGGGCGACACCAACGTCCACGGGCCACTGTCCGTTGCCGTGCCATCCTCGGTCGCCGGCTACGAGAAGCTGCACGCCACCTGGGGCCGCCTGCCGATCGCCGACGTGCTCGCCCCCGCCGTGGCGTTGGCCAAGCGCGGTCTGCCGCAGGATTGGTTCACCATGCTGAAGATCGGCGGGTCCGCCGCGGCACTGCGGCTGTACGCCGAGAGCAACCGCGTCTACATGCGCGACGGTCTGCCCCCGACCCCGCCTTCCGAGGGCGAGCCTGGCTTCCTCATCCAGGGCAACCTCAGCAACACCCTCGAACGCCTGCAGCATGCCGGGCTGCGCGACTATTACGAGGGCGACATCGCCAGCGCCTTCGTGCGCGACCAGAAAGCTGTCGGCGGCATCATCGACGCAGGCGACCTCAAAGCTTGTGCGGCCCGCATCGTGCCGGCCATCGAGGTTCCCTGGCGCGGTACCGGGCGTGTGCTCCAACTCGCCACCGGCCTGACCGCCGGCCCGACGCTGAAGGACGTGCTCGTCGGCATGAAGGACGCACCCTACGGCGCTGTCCCCGACGCCGCTTGGTATCGCCGCCTCGCCGCCGAACTGCGCGCGGCCTACCACACCCGCCTCACCAGCCTGGGTGCGGAGGAGGCGCCGGAGCCCAAGGGGGCGGAAACCTGCACCACCCATCTGACAGTTTGCGACGCCGATGGCACGATGGTGTCGATGACCACCACACTGATGTCGTCGTTCGGCAGCCGCGTCGTGCTGCCCGAAACCGGCATCCTGCTCAACAACGGCGTGATGTGGTTCGACCCGCGCCCCGGCCAGCCGAACTCCATCGCCCCGGGCAAGCGGCCGCTGACCAACATGTGCCCGCTGATCCTCAAGGAGAACGGCCAACCGATCATGGCCGTCGGTGCCTCCGGCGGCCGGCGCATCATGGCCTCGGTGTTCCAGCTGATGACCTTCGTGGCCGATTTCGGCATGGAGCCGGAACAGGCCGCCCATCATCCGCGCCTCGACGTCTCCAGCCCCGACACCGTCACCGCCGACCGCCGCCTGGGCGCCGAGACCATCGCCGCCCTGTCGGCCGACGCGCCCACCGAAGTGGTCACCGCCGGGGTACAGCCGATCAACTTCGCCTGCCCCAACCTGATCCTGCAACGCCCGGACGGCAGCCGCACCGGCATCAGCGACTGGGCCTCGCCCTGGTCACTTGCCGTGGCGCAAGAGCAGTGGTGGTTTCAGGGGGGCCGTTCGACCCCTGGAACCACCAGCCTTCCGGCTGTTGTTCCGCGCGACCGTGTGCACCGCCACGCGGTCGTGCAACAGGGTGATGGCTTGGCGGGTGATTGTCTGGCTGCCGGTGGTTGGGAACGGGAACGGCAAGGAGCTATGAACGGCTCACGGCAGGAGACGGCGCCATGACACCCCCCATCCGCGGCGCCGATGCGCTGCTGCGCGCCCTGCGCACTGCCGGCGTGGACACCATCTTTACCCTGTCGGGCAACCACATCATGCCGGTGTTCGACGCGGCACTCGACCACGACATCCGGCTGATCCACACCCGCCACGAAGCTGCCGCGGTGCATATGGCCGATGCTTATGCCCGCCTCACCGGCACCTGCGGCGTGGCGCTGGTCACCGGCGGGCAGGGGCACACCAACGCGGTGGCCGCCCTGCCGACGGCGCTGGCCGGCGAGGTACCGGTGCTGCTGCTGTCGGGCCA
>JBBQOT010000755.1:0-1920 GCA_038331165.1 Acetobacterales bacterium | reverse complement strand
CGGCGTCGCGCGAAGGCGCGCTCCGGTCCCCAGCGGGTCGAGGGCAGAGCCCTCGCCTTGGCTTAGACGAGTTCCGATGCAGCGATGCCGAATTCGGCGAGGAAGGGGCCGGCGTGGTCGATGCGGCCGGTCATTTCCTTGGGGTTGCGGGTGACGATTTGGTAGACGGCTTCGGCGATGTTTTCGACCGGGGAGACGCGGTGCTTGGTGGCTTCGGTGATGAGGTTGTGCACGGCGACGCCGGGGGTGGCGACGAGGCCGGGGGAGATGGCGTTGACGGTGATGTTGTCGGCGTAGACTTCGGCGGCCAGGCCGGTGGAGAAGCGTTCCAGGGCGGCTTTGCACATGCCGTAGACGGTGCCGCCGGGGCGGATGCCTTCGTAGGGTTTTACCGGGTGGATGGCGGCACCCGAGGAGAGGGTGACGATGGCGCCGGATTTCTGGGCGCGCATGTGGGGCAGGACGAGCTGGGAGAGATGCAGCGCGGCCCAGACCTGGACTTCGATCATCAGGTCGAAACGCTTGGTGGGGAAGGTTTCGATGGGCAGGAAGAAGGTGACGGCGGCGTTGTTGACCAGGATGTCGACCGGGCCGTAGGCGGCGACGGCTTCCTCGATGAGGCGTTCGCGGTCGGCGGCTTGGGCGAGGTCGGCCTTGACGGCGGTGGCCTGGCCGCCGGCGCGGCGGATGCGGTCGATGGTGTCGCCCAGGGTGCCGGGGAGGCGGCTTTCGGCCTGGTCGGTGGTGCGGGCGGTGCAGACGACGCGGGCGCCGGCCATGGCGAGGCGGACGGCGACGGCTTCGCCGATGCCACGGCTGGCGCCGGTGACGAGGGCGGTCTTGCCCTTGAGGGGGCCGTTGGGGTTGACCGAGGCTGCCATGCGCGGAATTCCTGTTCGTGCGTTTGCTGCTGTGAGTCCTAATCGCCCGGCTCGGGGCTGGCAATTGGTGGGGTGGCCGTCTTTTCGAGGGCCGAGTTCAGTTCGGCACCGAGCAGGACGACGTAGGCCGCGACCCAGAACCAGAGCATGACTGCGACAACCGCGGCGAGCGGGCCGTAGACGGTGCCGAAGCTGGCGAAGCTGGTGGCATAGATGGTGAACAGATAGCTCGTCAGCAGCCAAAGCGCGGTTGCCAGCACCACACCGGGCAGCACCCGGCGGCGATAGCCGCGGTCGCGCGACGGGCCGACGGCGTAGAGGAAGGCGAGCGATGCGAAGACGAACAGCACCAGCACCAGCACGCCGACCCAGTGCACCAGTTCGGCGGTGTCGGTGGGCAGATGGAGGAAGCCGATCATCTGCGGCAGGGCGACCAGGACGGCCACGGTGACGATGGCTCCCAGGATCGATGCCGCGGTCATCGCCAGGCCGACCACCTGGAAGCCGAGGATGCTGCGCCGTTCCTCCTCGTCGTAGGCCAGGTTGAGGGCGGCGATCATCGACTTGGTGCCGGTGGCGGCGCTCCAGAGTGCGACGGCGGCGCTGACGCCCAGGCTCCAGCCCAAGGTGGCGCGGGGGCGGCCGATGAGGTCGGTCACCTGGCGGCCGATCAGGGTGTAGGCGTCGGGCGGCAGCAGGCCTTCCAGGAGTTCCATCTGGGTGGAGACGCTCACGGGGTCGAACACCAGGCCGTAGATCGAGACCAGCATCGACAGGGCGGGGAACAGGGCGAGGGTGGCGTAGAAGGCGCAGCCGGCGGCGACCAGGCCGGTGCGGTGGCTCTGGATGCGCCAGAACGTGCGCACGGTGGCGGCCCACCAGCCGTGGCCGCGTGGCGCCTGTGCTTCTTCCGCGTTAAAAACGTTGTCGGTCAGGGCGTTTTTCCGATGCCGAATGTCATCCCCCACGCAGCACATGGCGCCATGCGGCGCCAGGGGGGATGGGGTGAAAAAATCACTTGCGCCGGGGGGTGGGGGGT
>JBBQOT010000754.1:0-1921 GCA_038331165.1 Acetobacterales bacterium | reverse complement strand
ATCGCTCCATGAAGCGCTCGCCTTCGGAGTTGGCCAGATAGCCGCCTTCGCCGCGCGCGCCTTCGGTAATGAGACAGCCCGCCGGGAAAATGCCGGTCGGGTGGAATTGCACGAACTCCATGTCCTGCACCGGCAGCCCCGCCCGCAGCACCATGCCCGACCCATCGCCAGTGCAGGTATGCGCCGAGGTGCAGGACAGATACGCCCGTCCATAGCCGCCAGTGGCCAGCACCACCGTCTGGCCGCGGAAGCGGTGCATCGTGCCGTCTTCCAGGTTCCACGCCATCACCCCGCGGCAGGCCCCGTCCTCGTCCATGATGAGGTCGAGCGCGAAATACTCGACGAAGAACTCCACCTCGTGCTTCAGGCTTTGCTGATACAGCGTGTGCAGGATGGCGTGCCCGGTGCGGTCGGCCGCGGCGCAGGCGCGCATGGCCGGCGCCTTGCCGTACTCGGTCATGTGGCCGCCGAACGGGCGCTGGTAGATCTTGCCGTCCTCGGTGCGGCTGAACGGCACGCCGAAATGCTCCAGCTCGTAGATCGCCGGGATCGCCTCGCGGCACATGTATTCGATGGCGTCCTGGTCGCCCAGCCAATCCGACCCCTTCACGGTGTCGTACATGTGCCAACGCCAGTCATCCTCGCCCATGTTGCCCAACGCGGCGCCGATGCCGCCCTGGGCCGCCACGGTATGGCTGCGGGTGGGGAACACCTTGGTGATGCAGGCGGTCTTGAGCCCGGCCGCGCCCATCCCGAGGGTGGCGCGCAGGCCGGACCCGCCGGCGCCGACCACCACCACGTCGTAGGTATGGTCGATGATGTTGTAGGCGCCGAGGGAAGGCTTGGTCACCGCGTTCATCTGCGTCCGGTCCTTTGGGCGGTTGGCGCCCTATCCTAGGTTCAACCCGTGAAGGCGAGCTTGAGCACCGAAACCGCGGCCGCCAGCACCAGCAGAGCAGTGATGCCCTTGGTGGCCAGCAGCGCGGCCATGCGCGCACGCTCGCTGTGGATGTAGTCTTCAATCACCACTTGCACACCCAGATACATGTGCTGAAAAAGTGCCGCGATGGTGGCCAGCAGCAGCGTGGCGGTAATCGGCCCGGACGCCCATGCCGCCACCGCCGAGCGCGGCGCGCCGATCAGGGTGAAGATGCTGATCACGAACCAAAGCGACAGCGGGATCAGCGCGATGGCGGTAACGCGCTGGCTCCACCAATGCTGCGTGCCGGATTTGGCCGCCCCCAGCCCGCGCGCGCGGCCCAGCATCGAACGCATGATGGCAACCTGCGGCGCCTTGGGATCGGACATGGCAGGACCCTCAGCGCGCGACGAAAACGAGGAGCCAGGTCAGCACCGTCAGCGCCACCGCGCCGATCAGCGTGGCCCGGCCGGTGGCGTGGGCGGTCGGCAGATCGAAGCCGTAGCCGAAATCCCAGAACAGATGCCGGATGCCGTTGCAGAAATGGAACCATAGCGCCAACGTCCAGCCGAACAGCATCAGCAGGCCGATCCATGAGCCGATGAACCAGGTGGCCACGGCATAGGCGCGGTCCGAGGTTGCCGCCGCTACCAGCCACCACACCAGCAACACGGTGCCGGCGGCCAGCGCCACCCCGGTGATGCGATGCAGGATCGAGGTCAGCGTGGTGATCTGCGGTTTGTACACCTGCAAATGCGGCGACAACGGCCGGCGCACCAGTTTGCCGTCCGAGGTTCGGCCCACCATCAGCGCATCGCGCACATCCGCCATGAAGCCTGAACTCCTGAATCCGCCAGCGATGCCATACTCTTGCCCTCGCCAAGGGTCAACGCGAAGGAATCCCACAGAAAAGGAAGGCGAGGGCTCTGCCCTCGACCCGCTGGGGCCGGCGGCCCCAGACCCCTTTTATTAGCGTGAGGATTTTCAGCGGCGCGGGTTAAG
>JBBQOT010000753.1:0-1931 GCA_038331165.1 Acetobacterales bacterium | reverse complement strand
GGGTTCATTGCCCAGCACAAGGTAGTGGGGCTGAGCGTTGCGCCCGCGGCTTGACGGGAAAACACTTGCCGGGTTGCGCGACATGGCTCGCCGGCAGCCAGGCGCCGCCAGGCGGTGACACGCGCCAACCTCGGCAGCACGGCGGAGTTCCTGGCCTCCATCCGCCCGCCGTTCCTGGAGATCGACTGTGGCGCCTGGACGTATGGCACGCCGCACATCCATTTCGCGGACGAGGTGAGGCCACGCCGCCTGACGATCGGCCGCTACTGCTCGATTGCCCATGGCGTGGAAATCTTCGTCGGCCGCCAAGGGCGGCACCTGCTCGACACCGTCACGAGCTTCCCGATCCTGATGGCCGTGGATCCGGCGCTGCGGGCGGCCGAGGATATCGGGAGGCGCCATCCCATGTTTTTCGAGCCGTCGCAAACCACAATCGCCACCGACCTGGACGTGTCGATCGGCCATGACGTATGGATCAACAGCCATGTGACGATCCTCGCGGGGGTTACGATCGGCACCGGCGCGGTAATCGGCACCCACGCGGTGGTCACCGACGATGTGCCGCCATATGCAATTGTCGGCGGCGTCCCGGCACAGGTCATCCGCTATCGCCATCCGTCGGAGATCGTCGCCGATCTACTCGCCTCGCAATGGTGGTTGCTGGAGCCCGACGAGATCTGGCGGCATTGCGGCTCGCTGATCGAATCTAGCCGCGTGTCCGACGTTCTGCGGCTGCTGCGCCCGGCTTTGCAGCAGCACGCGGGGCCGGAAGCGCGATTCGGCGACGACAAGCGCGCGCCAGTCACGTTCGTGCCGCACGGCATGGCGGCACGGAAGGCGCAAATCGTCAGCGCGCTGGCGCCCGATCTCGCCAACAGCCGCGCCGTGATGGAGGGCCTCGACCTGGAGGACCTGCACATGCTGTTCTCCGCACCCCAGCCGGCGGGCGGCGCCTTGCCGCGCTGGCCGTCGGTCGAGGTTCAGCAGAACTACACCGCGGGCGACGGTATCGAGTTGCTCAAGCGCACCCAGGATTTCGTCGATATCATGTCCGTCGACGGCGCCTTCACCAATCCGCAGTGGAAGGGACTGGATTTCGGCTGCGGTTGGGGCCGGATCGCTTCGGTGCTGCTCACCAGGGGTGCACCCGACCAACTCGATCTCTGCGATGCGTGGCAGGGCAGCCTCGATCACCTCGCGGCGAACGGGTTCCGCAACCGGCAATGGCTGGTGCCGGAGGTGCTCGACCGTGGCAGCGTGCCGGCTTCGTCCTATGATTTGATCTATGCTTTTTCGGTGTTCACCCATCTCAGCCGGCCAGCCTTCGAACAGGGGATCGGGCATCTGGCCCTCGCCCTGCGCCCTTCGGGCCGCCTGTATTTCACGGTGCGCCACGACGACTTCCTAGCCTGGCTGCGCCCACCGGGTGAGCCGAAGGTTCGCACCACGTTCGGCAGGACCGGCTTTTGGCATACGCCATATCGCGACCATGCGGTCTATGGCGAGACCATCGTCTCGGCCGGCTTCATGAAGCGGCATTTCGGCAAGCTGGGCCGGTTACGACGACTGGGCGTGGTTGACTTCTACCAGCACCTGTATGTGCTTGACGTGACATGATGGTGCGCTGCCGCGCATGGTACGTTGGTCTGCCAGCTCGCCCTTGCCCAACACTCCCCGCTCCGCCACCCTCCCCGCATCAAGCGCGCGAGGAACCGTCCATGCCCTACAGACCCTTCGACCTCACCGGCCGCGTTGCCCTCATCACCGGCGGCAATTCCGGCATCGGCCTGGGCATGGCCCGCGCGATCGCCGAAGCCGGCGCCGACATCGCCATCTGGGGCACCAACCCGGCCAAGAACGCCGCCGCCCGCGCCCATCTCGAAGAAACCGGCCGCAAAATCCTCGCCCTCGAATGCGACGTTGGCGACGAA
>JBBQOT010000752.1:0-1933 GCA_038331165.1 Acetobacterales bacterium | reverse complement strand
GTCCATCATCACATGCCTCTCAGCCGCGCCCGGAGGCCACGTCGCGCAGGCCGTCGCCCAACAGGTTGAATCCCAGGCTGGTGATGAAGATCGCAATGCCCGGCAGGGTCGCCACCCACCAATGGTCTAGCAGCACGGCCCGCCCGGTGGACACCATGGCACCCCATTCCGGCGACGGCGGCTGCGCGCCCAGGCCGAGAAAGCCCAGCCCGGCGGCGGTGAGGATGATGCCGGCCATGTCGAGCGTGAGGCGGATGATCACCGAGGGCAGGCACAACGGCACGATCTGGGTGGCGATGATGCGCAGGTGCGAGGCACCTTGCAGTTCGGCGGCCTGGATGAACTCGCTGCTGCGCCGCGTCATCGTCTCGGCGCGCGCCAGCCTAGCGTAGGGCGGCCAGGCGGTGAGTGCTATGGCGATCACCGCGTTCTCGATGCCCGGCCCCAGGGCGGCGGCGAAGGCGAGGGCGAGGATCAGCCGCGGAAAGGCCAGGAAGATGTCGGTCACGCGCATCAGCACGGCATCGATCCAGCCGCCGAAATACCCCGCCGGCAGCCCGATCGCCAGCCCGATCGGCACCACGATCAGGCTGACCAGAATGACGATGGTGAGGGTGATGCGCGCGCCGAACATCATGCGCGCCATGATGTCGCGCCCGAGTTCGTCGGTGCCGAAGGGATGCGCCCAGGAGAACGGCTGCAGCCGGTCCTCCAGCGTTTGGGTCAAGGCGGTGGCCGGGTCGGCGATCAGCGGCGCGGCCGCCGCGACTGCAATCAGCAACAGAACGATGAACAGCCCCATCATGCCGAGCGTGTTGCGCCGGAACGCGAGCCAGGCGCGGAACCAGCCGCCAAGCTGCGCCTGCCGCCGGCTGGTCGGTGCGGGGTTGAGCAGCCAGCCGCGCCAGGTGGTCACGACGGCTCCCGCGCGCGCGGGTCTACCAGCGAGTAGATGATGTCGGACAGCATGTTCAGGAAAATGTAGATTGTGCCAATCAGCACCGTTCCCCCCAGCACCGCGTTGAGGTCGGCGGCGAACAGCGAATTTTTCATGTAAAGCCCCAGCCCGGGCCAGGCGAACACGGTTTCGGTCAGCACCGCCCCTTCAAGCAGGCTGCCGAAGGTCAGCGCGATCACCGTCACCAGCTGAACCCAGACATTGCCCAGCGCGTGCACCCACACCACGCGCCATGGCGACAACCCCTTGGCGAGTGCGGCCAGGATGTATTCCTGTTCCAGCTGCGCCAGCATGAAGCTGCGCGTCATCCGCGCGATATAGGCCAGCGACAGATAGCCCAGGATGGACGCGGGCAGGATCAGGTGGCCGAGGGCGTTGAAGAACACCTCGGTTTCGCCGACCAGCAGCGCATCGACCATGATGAGCCCGGTCACCGTCGGCACGATATCGTCGAACGCGACATCGAGCCGACCCGGCCCCTCCACCCAGCCGAGCTTGGCGTAGAACAGCAAGAGCCCGACCAACCCCAGCCAGAACACCGGCATGGAATAGCCGAGCAGCGAGAGGAACCGCACGATCTGGTCGACGATGCGCCCGCGGTTGGTGGCCGCGATCACCCCCATGGGCACGCCGATCAGCACGCCGATCACCAGCGCCAGCCCGGCCAGTTCCATCGTGGCCGGAAAAACCCGCACCAAGTCTTCCATCACCGGCCGCGCCGTCATCACCGACTTGCCGAACTCGAGGCGCACCAGCTTGCCCAGATAGGTCAGGTACTGGACCACCACCGGCTGGTCGAGCCCAAGCTCGCGGTAGACGCGATCGTAGACCTCGGTGCTCGCCTTGTCGCCGACGATGGCGATCACCGGATCGATCGGCATGAAGCGGCCGATCACGAAGGTGACGGCAGTCAGGCCGAGGAAGGTGAGCACGACCGAGAACAGCACCGCCCCAAGACGGCGAAGTGGCGCGGCA
>JBBQOT010000751.1:0-1933 GCA_038331165.1 Acetobacterales bacterium | reverse complement strand
CAGGCGTGGCCGCGGGAGCGGGCGGGGCGGGCGTTCAGCACCTGTGCGCTGGCGTTTTCGGAAAGCTGGACCGAAGCGCGCTGACGCGGGCTGCCATAAGCCCCAGCGCCCTGCACGCGCAGGGCGCTGGGCGACGGTGATCGGCAACGCCATAGGTTGCGCCTTTTCGGTGGCCCAGCCATGCCTTCGGCGATATCGCCGTGGCGTGCCCCCCTCAAGCGGCGAGTGTTGTTGCCATGCAGGCATGCGTTTGCGACCGCTACGGCGGACCCGACGTCGTTAGGATCGAAGAAGTGCCAACCCCGGTGGCCGGGCCAGGCGAAATCCTTATCAGGATCATGGCCACCACCGTCACCGCGGGCGACTGGCGGGTGCGCTCGCTCGACGTGCCGCGCGGATTGGGGCTTGTGGCACGGCTGGCGATCGGCCTGACCGGGCCGCGCCAGCCGATCCTGGGTTCCGAACTGGCAGGCGTGGTCGCGGCGATTGGTCCTGGCGTGACCCGTTTTCGTCCGGGCGAGGCGGTGTTGGCGTTTCCCGGTGTCAAGATGGGGTGTCACGCCCAGTTCCGCGTTCTTGCCGAGGACGGCCGGGTGGTTGCCAAGCCGGCCCGCCTGTCGTTCGAAGAGGCGGCCAGCCTGCCGTTCGGCGGGTCGACCGCACTGCACTTCCTGCGCAAGGCCGGCATCCGGCGTGGCGACACTGTGTTGGTTGTCGGCGCGTCTGGCAGCGTGGGCAGCGCCCTGGTGCAGGTGGCGAAGCACTTCGGCGCCACGGTGACCGGGGTTGCCAGCACCGCCAATCTCGACCTTGTTGCCTCGCTCGGTGCCGACAGGGTGGTGGACTACACCAGGCACGATGTGACCCGCGGAAACGACCGCTTCGACATCATCGCCGACACCGTCGGGGATACCTCCTTTGCCCGCTATCGTCGCGTGCTCCGGCCCAACGGACGGCTGCTGGCGATTGCCGCCGGCGTGGCGGATATGCTCGCCGTGATGTGGTCGCCGCTGGTCGGCCGCCAGCGTGTTATCGCCGGGCCGGCGGCCGAACGTGTGGATGATCTGCGCCAGCTTGCGACCTGGGCCGAGCAGGGCGTGCTGCGGCCGGTTATCGATCGGTGCTACGATATGTCCAAAATAGTGGCGGCGCATAGCTATGTGCAAACCCGGCGCAAGCGCGGCAGCGTGGTGGTGCGGGTGGCGCATGAGCATGGTCGAAGCGGCACTGTTGGCGGAGTGCATTAGCAGCGCGGCGCTGGCTTCGACGATGGGGGTGGGGCAAGGGATGGCCATGGGGTATCTGGCGGCAGTGATATAGTTACGATATCGTAATAAAAAACATACGTCTACGTGACCGTACAAGGGCGGCTGAAACGGACGTGCTGGGAGGGTGCGAGGTGGCGCGCGGGCCGAGTGTGGGGGTGCTTGGGGTGCGATTGCGCCGGATGGTGTGACGGAGAGCGCCCCATTGGGCGCGCCAGTGGGCGCCCTATTAGACGCGCCAGCGGGCGCCGGATGGGGCGGGCGCGTGGCGAGAGCGGCCCGGGGCAGGGGCGGGCGTGGCTCGACCTGAAAGTGCCCGTGGGGGGCGGGGTGCTGCGCGCGGGCGTGGCTGGGGCTTTGCGGGTTCCGGTGGGAGGTATGGGGGGAGGGGTGGCGGGGTTGGGGCGCGGGGAGGGTGCCGGACTGCCACAGCAGGACGAGCTGCTCCAGCCGGGCGAAAAGCCGGGCGAAGCAGGCCAGAATCAGGGCGTGGAGACGGCTTTGTGCTGCCTGTGCCGCGGTGGCGGCGCGCAGGCTGGCGAAACCGTCGACCAATGAGGGTTGCTGAATTAACATCTGTCATAATTATATATAACTGACAAGGCAATTGCAAGGAAAATTTTGTCGAGAGTGGGAAAAAATGCTGATCCTCACCCGCGCCGCAGCCG
>JBBQOT010000750.1:0-1935 GCA_038331165.1 Acetobacterales bacterium | reverse complement strand
CGCACGGTGTGGCGGTTCACGGCAAAGCGAGCAGCCATCTGCGCCTCGGTTGGCAGCTTCGCGCCCGGCGCCAGCGTGCCGGCCGCGATCTCCGCCTCCACCGCCGCGACGATGCGCCGCCACAGTGTGATGCCACGCTCGCCCAAGGCGCGCGCGGTGGCGGCGTTGGCCATCGCATCAGCAGTCGTCATCGGAAGTTCATCCACACGCCCGTCCTGCTGTGCGATCTCGGCTTGACGATACACGGCGCGGCGGGTAGCTGTCTAGTTGTCTAGATATCCAGCAACGCGGAAATCGGCCCATGCCAAACCCCTCGCCCACCCCCGATATCACCGCCCGGCAACGCTGGATGGCGGTGCTGGCCCGCGCCGATGTGCCCGCCATCCAGGCGCGGCTGGCCGATGCCCCCGCCCTGCCCGCCAGCATTGTGCTGCGCGGACCCGAAAGCGGGCTGGTCATGCTGCGCGGCCGGGCCGGCGGCGGCGGCGAAAAATTCAACCTGGGCGAGATGTCGGTCACCCGCTGCACCGTGCGCAATGCCGCGGGCTTCGTTGGCCACGCCTATGTCCAGGGCCGCGACCCGGGCCAGGCCCGTTTGGCCGCCGAACTGGACGCGGCGTTGCAAGACCCCGCCCGGCACGACGCGCTGGCGGCGGCGGTGATCGCCCCGCTGGCCGCCGCACAACAAGCGGCGCGTGAAACCCGCGCTGCAAAAGCCGCCGCCACCCGCGTGCAGTTCTTCACCCTGGCGACGATGCGCACATCATGAGCCTCGATCTTCCAGGCTTCGCCGACCCGGTGGCGCAGGCGCAATCGACATTCCGCGCCGTGCTCGACGCCATGGCACGGCCCGGCACGATCCATGCGGCGGGCATCGGCATGGCCCCGCCCGCCCCACTCGACCCGGCGACGGCGGCCGTGCTGCTCACGCTGGTGGACGGTGACGCACAACTCCACATCGCAGCCGAATGCGCAGCCGCGCATGATTGGGTGGTGTTCCATTGCGGCACCACGCCCTGCGACACGCCAGCTACCGCGGGCTTCGTGGTGACAACGCGGTTTCCCGACCTCGCCGCGCTGTCTTCCGGCAGCGACGAGGCGCCGGAGGAGTCGGCGACACTGGTCTTGCAGGTCGCAACCCTGGGCACCGGCCGGCCCTGGCGCCTCGCCGGCCCCGGGCTGAAGGTGCCGCGCGTGCTGCACTGCGACCTGCCGGCCGATTTCGCCGCGCGCTGGGCCGCCAACCACGCCTTGTTCCCGCGCGGCGTGGACCTTGTGCTGTGCGCCGGCACGTCGCTCGCGGCCATTCCGCGCAGCATTTCGGTCACGGAAGGGTAAGCCATGGCCTATGTTGCGGTGAAGGGCGGCGAGCGGGCGATCGACAACGCCCATGCCTGGCTGGCCGAGGAGCGTCGCGGCGACCCGGCGGTGCCCGAGGTGAGCCTGGCGCAAATCCAGCACCAGCTCGGCCGCTCGGTCGACCGGGTGATGGCGGAGGGCTCGCTGTACGATCGCGAACTTGCAGCACTCGCCGTGAAGCAATCCCAGGGCGACCTGATCGAGGCGGCGTTCCTGTTGCGCGCCTATCGCACCACCCTGCCTCGCTTCGGCTATTCCGCACCGCTGGACACTGCGGCGATGCAGGTGCGCCGGCGCGTCTCGGCGGTCTACAAGGATCTGCCAGGCGGCCAAGTGCTCGGCCCGACCTACGACTATACCCATCGCCTGCTCGATTTTGCCCTGGCCGCCGAGGGCAATCTCCCCCCTCCCGCCCCCACCGCGGAGGCCGACACCGCCACCATGCCGCGCGTGTCCGACATCCTGCGCGGCCTCGGCCGGCGCGGGCGGGGTCAGCCCTTCGGCGGCCAGTGCAAAATCCAGCAGGCGATGGGTGTAGTCGAAGGTCGGCCCCAGCACCTGGCCCCCGGGCAGATC
>JBBQOT010000749.1:0-1939 GCA_038331165.1 Acetobacterales bacterium | reverse complement strand
GCCCTGGCCGACGGGGGAGGTGTTGGCGAAGCCCTGGCCGCCGGCGCGGCCGCGGGCGTTCTCGCCGCCCTTCATCCCGGGGTCGCCGTTCTTGCCGGCGTTGCCGTCGAAGCCGTACTTGCCGTCCTCGGAGGCTTTTTTCACCGGGGAACCGTCTTCGCGGGTGCAGAAGCAATCCTCCGCCCAGCCGGGGCCGCCGCCGGTGCCGCCGAGGGTGAGGGTGCGGGAGCCGTCTCCGCCGCCGCCGCCGCCGCCGCCGGGGCGAAGGGCGCCGGGCTGGGCGCCGACGCCGCCGCCGGCGACGGGCTTCATGTCGGTGGCGGTGGTGGAGAAGGTGACGCCGGCGCCAATGGTGATGTTGTTCAGCGCGTTCAGCGAGATCGGGCGTTGGCCGACGACCTGGAAGGTGTCGCCGGGGAGGAAGGAGAGGTTGCCGGTGAAGTTGAAGGCGCCGATGCCGTTGACAACGGCGAAGTTGAAGGGGCTGCCGTTGTAGCTGGTCTCGGGCCTGCCGGGGCCGATGACGGGGGCGAAACGGCCGGAGTCGCTGTCGATGAACCAGTCGGCGGCGTGGGCGGGGGCGGTGAGGGCGGCGAGGAGGCTGGCCGCGAGGAGGGCGGATCGGGCGCGCATGGGGGGACTCCTGCGGTCGGTAGTTTGGCCGGGAGGGTCGCAGATGGGACGGCGGGCGGCAAGGTGGCCGATGTGGGATGCGGGGTGGGGTTCTCGACGCTGTTGATGGCCCGAGCGTTTCCGAATAGCGAGTTCGTGGGGTTCGATTTCCATGAGGGCTCGATCTGTTCGGCGTGCGCACGCTGGGGCTGTTCGGGGAATTGTCGGAGCAGGCGGGGGCTGGGTTCCTGTCGGGCCTGTTGATCGGCCACGAAGTGCGCGCGGCGCTGCAAGCCGCCCGGGGGCGCGATGAAAACAGGGTGCGGTTGATCGGCGATGCGACGCTGGTAGCGCTGTATGCCGAGGCGATCGCGGCCTGCGGCGGGCGGGCCGAGGTGCTGGTGCTCGACATGGCGGCGGCGGGGCTGGCGCTGATTGGCAGGCAGGCAGCTTGGCGCTGAGGCAATTGCGCTGACCTTGCGCGCGGCCTGATCCTGGGGCACGCCGGGCCGGTATCCGCCGCCGTTTGTCGCCGGCCCCGAGGGAGAAGCCGCCATGCCCGTGAACCTTGCCGACAGCCCGATCTTCGGTACCCTTTATGGTACCGACTCGATGCGTGCGGTGTTCGACGATCGTAGCTTTTGCCAGCGCATGCTGGATGTGGAGGCGGCGCTGGCGCGGGTGCAGGGGCGGCTGGGCATCATCCCAGCCGAGGCCGCGGCGGCGATCACCGCGGCAGCGCGGGTGGACAACCTCGATAGTGCGGCGATGGCGGCGAGCGTCGCCACGGTCGGCTATCCCGTGGTTGGCCTGGTGGCCGGGCTGTCGGCGGCGTCGGGCGAATTCGGCGGCTGGACGCATTGGGGGGCGACGACCCAGGACATCATGGATTCGGCAACCGCGTTGCAGGTGCGCGACGGATTGGCGCTGCTGCGCGGCGATCTGGTGGCGCTGGTGGCGGCATTGGCGCGGCAGGCGGCGGCGCATCGCGGCACGCTGATGGCGGGGCGGACCCATTTGCAGCATGCCCTGCCGATCACCTTCGGGCTGAAACTGGCGACCTGGCTGGCGCCGCTGGTGGCCCATGTCGAGAGGCTGGACCAGCTGTCGCCGCGCGCCAGCGTGGTGCAGTTCGGCGGCGCCGCCGGCACGCTGGCCTCACTCGGCAACCACGGGGTGGCGGTGATGGAGGGCCTGGCGGCGGAGCTGGGTCTGGGGGTGCCCGACGCGCCCTGGCATGTGGGGCGCGACGGGCTGGCCGAGGCGGTGTCGTTTCTGGGGCTGCTGTGCGGGTCGCTGGCCAAGATCGCGACCGATGTGATCCTGC
>JBBQOT010000748.1:0-1946 GCA_038331165.1 Acetobacterales bacterium | reverse complement strand
GGTGCGGCGTTTCATGGTGGTCTCTCTCTGAGCCCGAGACGTAGCGGGCACGGCATGGGGGCGGGCGAGGTCAGACGCGGCGAACGTTCCAGAACATCGTGAAGCCCTCGCCGATTCCCGCAAGATCCTTGCGGTAGGCGGTGGCGCCGAGGGCCTGGCCGACCGGCCAGAACGGCACGTCGTGCAGGGCCAGGCGCTGCATGTCGTCGCAGATGCGCTTCTGGGCGGCGAGGTCCGGGGCGTCGAACCAATCGGCGCGCAGCTTCTCCATCTGGGGCGAGATATACCAGCCGGGCCAGGCGGCCGGGGTGTCGCCGTTGCCGCGCAGCGGGGGATGGCCGGCCGGGGTGTCGACGCTGCTGCCGCTCCAGCCCGTGGTGAAGCAGGACCAGCCGCCCTGGCTGGTCGGGCCCTTGTTGGTGCGGCGGGTGAGCATCTGGCCCCAATCGGTGGCGACATAGTCCACCTCGATGCCGCAGCGCTTCAGCAGGTCGGCCCATACATCGGCGGTGGCCTTGAGGCCGGCGTAGTCGGTGGGGACAATCAATACCGCCTTTTCACCGGCATAGCCGGCGGCCTTGATCTTCTCGCGCACCTTTGCGATGTCGCGCGGGCCGGTCAGCGCCTCCATCCCCGCGGTGCTTTCCATGGCCGCGCCCTTTGGGAAGATCGCAAAGGGCGTACGGATGAAATCCACCTCGTCGCCGACGATCGCCTCCATGAACGATTTCTGGTCGATCGCCTCCAGCAGGGCGCGGCGGATGGCGGGATTGTTGAAGGGCGGTTGGAGCAGGTTGGGCCGGACCATGGTGACGCCGCCCATCGGGTCCAGCACCTTCAGCTCCACTTGGCGGTTGCGGCGCAGCTGGGCATAGAGATCGTAGGTGGGGTTGGCCCACCAGTCGTGCTCGCCGGCGACCAGCGCGCCCGCCTTTGTGGCTTCGTCGGGGATGGTGGTCCAGACGACACGATCGAAATGCACGATTTTCGGGCCGCTGGTCCATGTGACGGTGCCGTCCTTGCGCGGCACGTAGCGGTCGAACTTCGCGTAGACGTTGCGGGCGCCCTGGATCCGTTCGGTGGCGACGAAGCGGAACGGGCCGGAGCCGACCATCTCCGTCACCTGCTTGAACGGGTCGGTCTCGGCCAGGCGCGCCGGCATGATGCCGCACATCGGGGAAGCCGCCTTGCCCAGCGCATAGGGCAACAGCGGGAAGGGCTTCTTCAGGCGGAAGACGATGGTTTTGTCGTCCGGCGCTGACAGGTCGCCGGTGGCCGCCATCATTGCCTCGCCGATCGGGTCGCGGCGGGACCAGCGGCGGATGGAGGCGACGCAATCGCGGGCCAGCACGCGCTCGCCGTCGTGGAACAGCAGGCCGTCGCGCAGCGTGAGTTTCCACAGCTTGCCGCCATCCTCGACCACGTGGCCTTCCAGCATCTGATGGCTGGTGCCGCCCTTGCCGTTCTCGCCGAACAGCGTGTCGAACACCATGAACCCGTGGCTGCGGGTGACATTGGCCGGGGTGAAATGCGGATCGAGGAAGGTGAGGTCGATCTCCGCGATGAAGCGCAGGGTGGTGGCGGCCTGGGCGCGCACCGAAGCGGGCAGTGCGAGGCCGGCGGCGGAGGCGGCCGTTGTGGCCATTCGCGTCCCGCTGTCGCGTTGTCGACGGACCGTGGCGCCGCGTCTTCGAACGGGGGCGAGAGCACCAGCCGCGGGGGCGCTCGGCAGAACCCAGCATGATGGCCAAGGTGACGGCGGGTACCCGCCCGATGACCGTTGTGCCCAGCGGCGCAGTGCCCGAGGCCGACAGCCACGTGGTCGTCCGATATTCGGCGCCGCGCACCATCCCGCTCAGGCCAACAGGAGGTGGGAACCAATGAGCAGAAAGACCGGGCAAGCTCTGGAGTGCTACACGCGCTTCATCCAGCTGACAAAGGACGGG
>JBBQOT010000747.1:0-1946 GCA_038331165.1 Acetobacterales bacterium | reverse complement strand
GGCGGGCGGCGTCGCGCAGGGCGGCCATTGCAGCGGGATCGCCCTCGCAGGCGGTGACGCGGGCGAAGCGGGCGAGCGCGAAGGTGAGCGTGCCGTTGCCGGCGTAGAGGTCGGCGATGCGCGCCTTTGCTGCCAGCTTGGCGGGCAGGCCGGCCAGTACGGCTTCGGTGATGGCCGCCTCGCCGGCCGCCGAGGCCTGTAGGAAACCGCCGGGGGGCGGGATGACCGAAGTGCCGCCGAGTTGCGTGGTGGGTGGGCGCAGCACGGCGACGGGCTCCACCGGGGAGTGGCCGAGTTGGAGGCTGACGCGGGGCAGGCCGTGGGTAGTTGCGAATTCGGCGAGGCGAGTGCGGTCGGGCAGGGTGAGGGGGGCGTCGAGCCGCAGCAGCAAGTCGGGGCCGGAGTCGAGCAGGTTCACCACGGCCGAGCCCTCGCGCCGCGGGCTGGACAGGCGGCGCAGCAAGGCACGCAGAGTAGGGATGAGGGCGGTCAGGGCCGGGGCGAGCACCGGGCAGCCGCCAATGTCGATCAGCTGTTCGCTACGTGGCGCGTGCAGGCCGAGGGTGACGCCGCCGGGGATGCGGCGGATTGCCAAATCCATGCGGCGGCGTGCGGCGGGCGGGGTGCGGAGCAGCGGGGCGATCGGCGCGTCGGGGAAGCCGGCGCGGGCCAGGGCGGTGGCGAGCAGCCCGGATTTCCAGCCGGCGTACGCGGTATCGTCCCAGTGCTGGAGCGTGCAGCCGCCGCAGGCGGTGAAGTGGGGGCAGGGGGGGCTGACGCGGGCCGGGCTGGCGGTGAGAATTTCGGCCTGACCGGCCCAGCCCTCGCCGCGTTTGTGTGTGAGTGTGGCGCGCACGGCCTCGCCTGGCAGGGTGAAGGGCAGGAACAACGCCGCACCCGTGGCGGGGTGGGTGGCAAGGCCGTCGGCCTCGGTGCCAAGGCGGATGACAGTGACCTCGGCGGGTGGGGGCAGGTTCGGGGCGGCGGTGTTGGCCCCCTCGCGCCGTTTCGCGGCGGGAGGAGTAGAGGTGCGGCGGCGGTTCACTCGCCGAAGGCGGAGATGCCGGTTTGGGCGCGGCCGAGGATCAGGGCGTGCACGTCGTGCGTGCCCTCATACGTGTTCACCGTTTCCAGGTTCAGCACGTGGCGGATGACGTGGTACTCGTCGACGATGCCGTTGCCGCCGTGCATGTCGCGGCTCATGCGGGCGATGTCGAGCGCCTTGCCGCAAGAGTTGCGCTTGCACAGGCTGATCATCTCGGGGGCGGCGTGGCCCTCATCCATCAGCCGGCCGAGGCGCAGCACCGCTTGCAGGCCCAGCGTGATTTCGGTCTGCATGTCGGCGAGCTTCTTCTGCACCAGCTGGGTGGCGGCGAGCGGGCGGCCAAACACGATGCGGCCCAGCGTGTAGTCGCGCGCGGCGTGCCAGCAGAATTCGGCTGCCCCCAGCGCACCCCAGGAAATGCCGTAGCGCGCGTTGTTGAGGCAGGAGAACGGGCCGCGAAGCCCCTTGACCTTGGGCAGCATGTTCTCGGCCGGCACGAACACGTCGTCCATCATGATTTGGCCGGTGACGCTGGCGCGTAGGCTGAACTTGCCCTCGATCTTGGGCGTGGTCAGGCCCTTCATGCCGCGGTCGAGGATGAAGCCGCGGATGTCGCCGGCATCGTCCTTGGCCCATACCACGAAAACGTCAGCGATCGGGGCGTTGCTGATCCAGGTCTTGTTGCCGTTCACCAGATAGCCGCCATCGACCGATTTGGCACGGCTGCGCATGGAGCCTGGGTCAGAGCCACCATCGGGTTCGGTGAGCCCAAAGCAGCCGACGAATTCGCCGGTGCGCAGCTTGGGCAGGTATTTGTCCTTTTGGGCGTCGGAGCCGAAAGCGTAGATCGGGTACATGACCAAGGAGGATTGCACCGAGAAGGCGCTGCGGTAGCCGCTGT
>JBBQOT010000746.1:0-1949 GCA_038331165.1 Acetobacterales bacterium | reverse complement strand
GTCCGACGAGATCGGCGGCGGTGGGCCGCAGTTGTGGATCAAGCGCGACGATTGCACCGGCCTGGCCACCGGCGGCAACAAGAACCGCAAGCTGGAATTCCTGCTGGGCGAGGCGCTGGCCCAGGGGGCGACGCATATCGTGACCCAAGGCGCGGTGCAGTCCAACCACGTGCGCCAGACCGCGGCGGCCTGCGCCAAGCTCGGCTTGAAGTGTACTGCGTTGCTGGAGCACCGGGTGGTGACCAACGACAGCGACTACAACGTCAACGGCAACGTGCTGATGGACCGCATGATGGGGCTGGCCATCGAGTATCGCCCCGGCGGCACCGACATGAACGGCGAGCTGGCGAGCGTAGGCGAGCGGCTGCGCGCGGCCGGCGACGTGCCCTATCTCATCCCGGGCGGCGGGTCGAACACCACCGGGGCGCTCGGCTATGCCCATGTGGCGCTGGAGACGATGACGCAGGCCAACGAGATGGACCTGCGCATTGACCTGTTCGTGCATGCCACCGGCTCGGCCGGAACCCAGGCGGGGTTGGTGGTGGGGTTCGAGGCGTTGAACTCCGGCATTGCCGTGCTCGGCATCGGCGTGCGCAATCCGCGCGACCGGCAGGAGGCCGCGGTGCATGCGCTTGCCGAAAAAACCGCGCGCGAGAAACTCGGCCTGCCCGGCATCCGCCGCGAGGCGGTGCAGGCGAACTGCGACTATGTCGGCGCCGGCTACGGCATTCCCACCGACGGCATGATCGATGCGGTGAACATGCTGGCCCGGCTGGAGGGGATTTTTCTCGACCCGGTCTATTCGGGCAAGGGCATGGCCGGGCTGATCGACCTGGTGCGCAAGAAAACCTGGGGCGCCGATCAGAACATCGTCTTTCTGCACACTGGCGGCCAGGTGGGCTTGTTCGCCTATCGCAGCGCGCTGACCCCGGCGGCCTGAGGCCCCATGCGGATGTGAACGGGCAGCGGCGATGCCCGACGCGGCACATCCCGACTGGCTGATCTGGTCGCGCTTCCCGTTGCGCAAGCTGGCGCCGCAGGCCACGCCGGCGGTGCAGCAGCCAGTTGGGCAATATGGCGACTGGGTGCTGGACACCATCGCGCCGGAGATCGACGCGGATTTCTACCGCACTGTCGCCGGCCTCGGCGCCGCGGACGACCCGGTGCGGCATTTCGCCGAGTCGGGCTGGCAGGCCGGGCTGAACCCCAACACCTGGTTCGACACGCGGTTCTACCTGGAGTTCTACCCCGACATCGCCGATGCGGGGATGAACCCGCTGTTCCACTATGCCTATTACGGCCGCGCCGAAGGGCGCCTGCCGGCACGCCCTGGCGGGCTGCCGCGCCATGTGGTGGAACAGGCGCGCATCCCGTCGCAGCGCCCGCCCGGCTGGGACGCGCCCGCGGATGCGGTGGCGCTGGATGCGGACAGTTTGTGCGACGCGCTGGCCGGCGCCTGCCTCGGCGCCAAGGCGCTGGTGCTGGCGGTCAGCCACGACTGCTATGTGAACGTCACCGGCGGCATGCAGATCCTGATCGCCGATGAGCAGGCGCTGTTCAACGCCGACCGCACCGCCTATCTGCACATCGCCCCGGCGATCGCGCGCTTCACCTTTGCCCCCACAGACGCCGAGGTGCTGTTGCAGGTCTCGCTCGACGGGCGCCTGCTCGGGCTGGCGGTAGAATCGCTGGTGGCGGCGGTGCTGGGTGCCGCGTTCGTGCCGGCGCGGCGCATCCTGATCGTGCATTCCGTGCTGGGCCACCGTGCCGCCGCACTGGCGCACCTGGCCAGCGTGCTTGGTGCCAGGGAAAACTTCTTCTGGCTGCACGACTACGCCGCGCTGTGCGAGGGCTTCAACCTGCTGCGCAACGACATCGCGTATTGCCACGCCCCGCCGCCCAGCAGCACCGCGTCGGCATCGCGCAGCACCACGCCGCGGCGGTGGCGG
>JBBQOT010000745.1:0-1955 GCA_038331165.1 Acetobacterales bacterium | reverse complement strand
GGTTGATGTGGTTTCGATGCGGCTGGGCGATGGCGACCGGCTGGGCATCGAGGGGCTGGAGTTGGCGGTGGTTTATACTCCGGGGCATACTGACGATTCGTATTCGTTCGTGATGGCGGATCGGGTGTTCACCGGCGATACGCTGCTGATCCGGGGCACCGGGCGGACGGATTTCCAGAACGGTGACCCGCGGGCGCAGTACGAGTCGATTTTCAACCGGCTGATGAAGCTGCCTGACGAGACGCTGGTGTATCCGGCGCATGATTATAAGGGCGATACGGTGAGCACGATCGCGGAGGAGCGGGCGTTCAATCCGCGGCTGCAGGTGAAGTCGGTGGATGACTATATCGAGCTGATGAACAACCTGGGGCTGTCGAACCCCAAGATGATGGACGTGGCGGTGCCGGCGAATATGCGCCAGGGGTTGGCGCAGGAGTCGGTGGCGGCGCGGGGTTGGGCGTTGACGGCGAGCGAGGCGATTGGGCTGGGCAGGGGTATCGCACTGGTGGATTTGCGTGAGCGGACGGAGCGGGAGCGCCATGGGGTGATCCCGGGGTCGTTGCATGCGCCGTACACGGATTTGCGGGAGAACCTGGCCGCCGGGGGGCTGTTGCATGAGTTGGCCGAGGCCGGCGGCAGGGCGCTGGTGTTCTATTGCGCTTTTGGCGAGCGCTCGGCGATGGCGGTGCAGGCGGCGCAGGATGCCGGGCTCGCCAAGGCGCGGCATGTGCAGGGGGGGATCGCGGCCTGGCGCGAGGCTGGCGGGGCGCTGTCGGCGGGGTGAGGCGGCGCCGCGACGTCAGCGGGGCTTGGCTTGCCAGGCTCGCATCTGGGCGATCTCCTTCTCCTGGGCGGCAATGATCTCGGTGGCGAGGGTGCGGATTTCGGCATTCTTGCCGTGCTGGAGCACCACCTTGGCCATGTCGATCGCGCCCTGGTGGTGGGCGATCATGCCGGCGACGAAGTCGCGGTCGGCGTCGCCGGTGAAGGGGATGGCCATGCCGCGGTGCATTCGGTCGTTGGCCTGCTTGTAGGCAAGGGTGGAGGGGGCATCGGCGGCGGTGGCGCCGTGGCCCTGGTGGGTTTGTTGCGCCACCACGATCGCGGGCAGGGCCAGCAGGGCGGTGCAGGCAAGCAAAGTGCGGAACTTCATTTTCGGTCGTCCTTGCAGAACATGACGGGCGGTATGTGGCGCTGACCGGCCGGTGGCGCAACCGTCGCGGCTAATCGCGCCAGCTGGGGTCGCGGCGGTCGAGCAGGCGCAGCAGGCCGGGCCATTCCTTGCGGCCGTAGCTGCGGGTGGCGCCGGGGGCATACATCGCCGCCGATTTGTCGACGATGGCCTGCGGCAGCACGTTGAGTGGGGTGTTGCACGACATGGCGGCGATCTGGGCCTGGCAGGCGCGTTCGAGGCCGAACATGAAGTTGAAGGCTTCGGGGATGGTTTGGCCGACGGTCAGGAGCCCGTGGTTGCGTAGGATCATGAGGTTTTGTTCGCCCAGGTGGGCGGCGATAGCGTCGCGTTCGGAGGGGTCGCGCTCGGGACCGTTGAAGTCGTGATAGGCGACGCGGCCGGTGAAGCGGTGGGCGGTTTGGGTGAGGGGCAGCAGGCCGCATTGCAGGGCGGAGACCGCCATGCCGGCGGTGGTGTGGGTGTGGATGGCGGCCATCACGTCGGCGCGGGCACGGTAGATGGCGCTGTGGATGACGAAGGCGGCGGGTTGGAGGTTGTAGTCGGGCATGCCGTCGCCGAATTCGGGTTGGAGGGTGACGCGGCCGTCGAGGTCGGCTTTCAGCAGTGAGCTTGCGGTGATTTCGCCGAACAGCAGGCCGTGGGCGATCACCAGGAATTCGGTGGGGCTGTCGGGTACGCGGGCCGAGATGTGGGTGGCGATCATGTCGGTCATGCCGAAATGGTCGCACAGCCGGTAGCAGGCGGCGAGGTCGAGGCGGGC
>JBBQOT010000744.1:0-1958 GCA_038331165.1 Acetobacterales bacterium | reverse complement strand
GGGGCGAAGACAGGCGTGGCGGTGCCGGTGGCCTCGTCGATGCTGCATAGCTGCAGGAAATCGGCGTCCGGTGCGTCGGTGATCGCCATCAGCGTGCCGGTGGCGGTCCAGCGCACCGCCTGGTAGCGGGTCGGGCGGCTGCGCGGCACCGCATAGGCGGCGCCGGTGGCGACCGTGAGGATGATCAAGTGCTGGTCGATGCCGCCGTGGTCCTCCACGATGGCCAGGCGCGCGCCATCGAGCGACCAGGCGGCCACCGAAATCACACAGGGTCCGTGATGCAGGCGCAGCATGCCGCCGCTGGCAAGGTCCATCACCACCGCGTCGAAGAACATCGGGTCGCGGTCGTTGGCGGCGTAGGCGATGCGGGTGCCGTCGGGGGAAAACCCGCCAAAATTATGCATCGTCGCCAGGTTGCTGGTCAGCGCCCGCGGGGTGCCGCCGGGCTCCAGCAGCCACAGTTGATGCAACTCGTCGCCGCCGGCGTCGATCGACCAGATCAGCCGGTCGTCGGTGGGGGAGCGGCGCAGGGTGCCGATCTTCTCGTCGTGGTGGCTGAGTTGGGCGGCATTGCCGCCGTCCATGTCCATCACCCAAACCTGCGGCAGCCCGGCGCCGCGTAGATGGAAAAGGCGGCTGCCGTCCTTGGAGAAGACCGGCGTGCTGGCGGCGGTGATCGCAACCCAGGAATCGGTGGGGATGGGCATGGTCGAAGGGTCCTCCGTGACCGCGGAAGCATAGACCCCGGGTGCCGGGCGGCAACAGAGGGGCTGGGCACGATGCTGCCCGCCGGCCTATCTAGGCGGCATCAGTGGGAGGGCGGCAATGCCAGGGCAGTTGACGGCACGGTTTGCAGGCCGGGTGGCGGTGGTCACCGGGGGCGTATCGGGCATCGGCCTGGCGATCTGCCGGCGGCTGGCAGCCGAGGGCGCGCGGCTGGCAATCTGGGACCGCGATCGCGCGGCGCTGGACGAGGTGGCGGCGTCGCTGGGGGTGGCGGTGCATACCGAATGCGTGGAGCTGGTCGACCACGAAGCGGTAATGGCGGCCGGGGTCACCACGGCGCAGGCGCTGGGGCGCATCGACATGCTGGTGGCTTCGGCCGGGATCACCGGGCCGAATGGGCCGGTCTGGGAATACCCGATCGACGCGTGGCAGCGGGTGATGGATGTCAACGTCAACGGCGTGTTCTACAGCAACCGCTCGGTGGTGCCGCACATGCTGGCCGGCGGCTGGGGGCGCATCGTGAACATCGCCTCGGTGGCCGGCAAGGAGGGCAACCCGAATGCCGCGGCCTATTCCACGTCGAAAGCCGCGGTGATCGGGCTGACGAAGTCGCTGGGCAAGGAACTGGCCCATACTGATATCCGGGTGAACTGCGTCACCCCGGCGGCGGTGCGAACGCCGATATTCGACCAGATGTCGCAGCAACACATCGACTTCATGCTCTCGAAGATTCCGATGGGGCGCTTCGGCACCACCGACGAGGTGGCGGCGATGGTGTGCTGGCTGTGCAGCGAGGAAGCGAGTTTTTCCACCGGGGCGGTGTTCGACTGTTCCGGCGGGCGGGCGACATATTGAAGGTGATGACAATGACCACGAACATGCAGAACCGGCGCATCGTGCTGGCCAACCGGCCGCAGGGCGATGCCAGCGTTGGGAACTTCCGGATGGAGACGGTGCCCGCCGCTGCCCTGGCCGAGGGCGAGGTGTTGGTGCGCCACCGCTTCGTATCGGTCGATCCGTACATGCGCATGCGCATGAACGACGTGAAAAGCTATGTGGTGCCGCAGGGGCTGGATGCCGTGATGGGCAGCGGCATGGCCGGCGAGGTGGTGGAAAGCCGCCATAACGGGTTTGCCCCCGGCGACAGCGTGGTTGGGCCGGGCGGCTGGCAGGATTTTTCCGCGCTGAACGGCAAGATGCTGCGCAAGGTCGACGCGAAGAAGTTGCCGCTT
>JBBQOT010000743.1:0-1963 GCA_038331165.1 Acetobacterales bacterium | reverse complement strand
CCCCCCATGGTCAGCCGCACCGCCCCACGCTCCAGCGCCCGGTCGACGGCGGCGCCGGCGGCCAGGATCGCCTGCCACTGCGCGTCCGAATACGGCTTGGTGGTGCGCGGCGTCTCCACAATGCGCGTCACCGCCATCTCGAAGCCGAAGCTGACCTCGGCCTTCTCCACCCCGCCACTGATCGGCGCCGCCGCCTGTGGATCGGGGGTGGCGGCCAGCGGAATATGCCCCTCCCCGGCCATCAGCCCGGAGGTCGCATCGAACCCGATCCACCCCGCCCCCGGCAGGTACACCTCCGCCCAGGCATGCAGGTCGGTGAAATCAGCACGCGGCCCCTCCGCGTCCGACCCCTGTGTTCCCGCAATCGGCTTCACATCGCCCACCAACTGGATCAGGTAGCCCGACACGAAGCGCGCCGCGAACCCCAGATGGCGCAGCAGCTGAACCAGCAGCCAGGCCGAATCCCGGCACGACCCGCGCCCCTCCTCCAGCGTCCGCTGCGGCGCCCAAACCCCGGGTTCCATCCGCACGATATAGGCGATGCGCGCCTGCACCTGCTGGTTCAACGCCATCAGCATGTCCACCGTCCGCCGCGGCTCGCGCGCCACCGCGGCAATCATCGCCGCCAGCGCCGGGCCGGGCGCGTCCAACCGCCGGAACGGCGCCAGCTCGTGCTCCAGCACCGGGTCGTAGGCAAACGGAAATGTCTCGGCCTGCGGCTCCAGGAAGAAGTCGAACGGATTGATGGTCGCCATGTCGGCCACCAAATCCACCACCACCTCGAACTGCGATACCTTCTCGGGGAACACCACGCGGGCGAGGAAATTGCCCTGCGGATCCTGCTGCCAGTTCAGGAAATGCGGCTTCGGCAACACCGTCAGCGAATACGCCAGCACCGGCGTGCGCGCATGCGGCGCCGGCCGCAGCCGGATCGTCTGCGGCCCCAAATGCACCGCCCGGTCATAGCGGTAGCTGGTCCGATGGGTCAGCGCGACGTGCAGGGCCATGACGTGTCCTCGGAGCCATAGGAAGCAGTTCTTTTTTGAAAAAAAGAACCAAAAAACTTCTATCCGTTGGAGTCACCACTCCGGCCAAAACAGCGCCCTACGCAAACCGCCGTGGAGTGATCGCCGCCACAATCCCCTCCGCCCCCGCCAGCCACGCCGGCGCCCGCCCCGCCACCAGGTCAGCCACCAGCCGCCCAGCCGCCGGCGCCGTCTGGATGCCATAGCCGCCCTGCCCGACGCACCACATGAAACCCTCGGCATCGGGTGCGAAGCCGAAGCACAGGCTGCCATCCGGCGTGAAGGTCCGCAGCCCCGCCCACGACCGCTCCACCCGCCGCACCTCAATGTCGAGCATCTGCTGCATCCGATCGACCGCGACCGCCACATCCAGCTCATCCGGCTGCACGTCGTGCGGCCGATCCGGCGTCTCGTCGGCCGGCGAGATCATCAGCCGCGTCCGCGCCTCCGGCTTGCCATACCAGCTCTCGCGCGCGTCCATCAGCGCCGGCCAGTCGGCGGGCTGCCAGGGTGCGGGGTCGATGATCACCCCGGTGCGCCGCTTCGGGATCAGCCCAACAGGTCGCACCCCCGCCTGTGCTGCCACCTCGTCGCCCCACGCCCCGGCGGCGTTCACCAGCACTGGCGCGCGAAACCGCGCCCCGCCAGAAGCCTCAACCTCCCACACCCCGTCCCGCCGTTCGATCCGCATCGTCCGGCTGCGCAACGCCAGCACCCCGCCCCGCCGGCGCAATTGCGCCAGAAACCCCTGGTGCAACGCCGCCACATCCAGGTCGAAGGTGCCCTCTTCGATCAGAGCCGCCCCCACAGCACCCGGCCGGATCGCCGGCACCATCGCCCGCGCATCAGCCACGCTGATCCGCCGCAACCCGGTGCCTCCCGCCATCGCCTCATCCGCCGCCGCCTCGTCGCCCGCCGCCGCCAGCGTCAGCACCAGC
>JBBQOT010000742.1:0-1967 GCA_038331165.1 Acetobacterales bacterium | reverse complement strand
TGCTCAATGGATGAGGGTCCAGGGACCTCGGGTCCCTGGTGGGGTCGAGGGGCAAAGCCCCTCGCCTTCCCGTGCTCAGTATGCGCCGGCCCACCCATCTCGACGAGGGTCGGAGCCGGCCTGGCGCACGCCGTTATCGAGCACGCGGATGGTTTGCATGGCGCAGGGTCCGCCGAGATGGGGGACCTTCTTGATTGCATGACCGCGCGCGGCGAGATCGGCGATGATATCGGGGCCAAAGTCTTCCTCGATGGTCAGCGCGCCGTCGCCGTCATGCGGCCAGTTGGCGCCTTGGCCGGCCTGGCTGGAGGTCCAGCGGGGGGATTCCAGCGCGGTTTGCGGGTCGGCGCCGAGGTCGATCATGGCGGTGAGGACTTGCGTGTTCACCTGCACCTGGTGGTCAGCACCCGGGGTGCCGAGGGCCGCCCACAGCTTGCCGCCCTTGAACACCATCGGCGCGTTCATGGTGTGGCGCACGCGCTTGCCGGGGATCAGGCGGTTGGCATGGCCGGGGGCGAGATGCCAGTAGGCCATGCGGTTGTTGAGCAGGATGCCGGTGTCGCCGGCCGTCACGCCCGAGCCGTAGCCGGAGTTGAGGCTCTGGATGCCCGAGACGCAGTTTCCCTCGGCGTCGACGACGCAGAAATAGGTGGTGTCGCCCGCGGCCATCGGCACGTCGAGGTCCACGGTTGAGGCATGTGTCATGCTGATGGTGGCGGCCTGGGCGTCGGCATGGGCATCGGACAGCAGGCGGTCGAGCGGGATTTCGCCGAAGCGTGGGTCGGTGCCGTAGCGTTCGCGGTCGGCGAAGGCGCGTTTCTTGGCTTCGACGAGAACGTGGATGCGTTCGGCGTCCGATAGGCGGGCGAGGTCGAAGCGCTCGGCAATTTTGAGGGTTTGCAGCATGACGAAGCCGGTGGAGTTGGGTGGGGTCTGGGTGACCTCGTAGCCGCGATAGGTGATGGCGATCGGGGCGGCGATTTCGGCCTGGCAGGCGGCGAGGTCGGCTTCGGTGACCATGACGCCGCGGCCGACCATGCCCTTGGCGAGTTGCTTGGCCAGGGCGCCGCGGTAGAAGGTTTCCGAACCCTCGGCGGCGATGATTTCGAGCGAGCGGGCGAGTTCGGGCTGCATGACGAGGTCACCGACCGCCTTGCCGAGAAAAATCCGTCGGCTATCGGGGTCGGCGGCGAGCAGGGCGTGGCAATCCTTGGTGATCTCGTGATGACGCACGGTCACGGCGTAGCCGTCGCGGGCATAGTCGATGGCGTGCTGGACCAGCCTGGCCCAGGGCAGGCGGCCGTGGGCGGCGTGCATGGCGCCGAGGCCGGCGAGCTTGCCGGGAACCGAGACGCTGAGCGGGCCTTTGATCTCGATGCCCTTGGCGAAGCGTTCGGCGGTGGCGGCGATGGGGGCGGGGCCGGTGGCGTTGACGGTGAGCTTCTTCGCCCCGGCGGCGATGAACACGTTGTAAAAGCCGTCGCCGCCGAGGCCGGACATCATCGGCTCGACCACGCCGTAAGCCAGCGAGATCGCCACGGCGGCGTCAATCGCGTTGCCGCCGGCGCGCAGGATGTCGAGGCCGGCCTGCGTTGCCAGCGGGTGGTTGGCGCCGACAGCACCGTTTCGGCCCATGATCAGCGGGCGGTGGGTGCGGGGGATCAGGTACATCACAGCTCTCCATTGAGATGCGCGTGGAAATAGGCGGCGACTTCGGCGTAGACGCGGCGGCGGTGATCGGGGCGGATGAAGCCGTGCCCGGCATAGGTGAACTTCTCGTACTTCACCTTTTTCTGGCGCTGCTCCATGGCGGCGACCATGGCGTCGGATTCGGCCATCGGCACGCGCGGATCGCGGTCGCCGTGCAGGAACAGGGTGGGAGTGGTCACCCGGTCGACATGGCGGATCGGCGAGATGCGGTCGAACAGCGCGTCGTGGGTGCCGGGGAAACCGTATTCGCGGGCGCG
>JBBQOT010000741.1:0-1969 GCA_038331165.1 Acetobacterales bacterium | reverse complement strand
GACGATCATGCCCGACCCGGCGACGGCCGCGGCGGCCTTGCAGCAGGGTGAGATCGACTGGCTGGACCAGCCGCTGATGGACCTGGTACCGCAGCTGCGCCGCTCGCCCGGGGTGAAGGTGGAGGTGCTGGACGCCTTCGGCAACCTGATGAGCATGTTCTTCAACTGCCACCAGCCGCCGTTCAACAACGTGAAGCTGCGCCGCGCCATTCTGGTGGCGGTGAACCAGCAGGATTTCGTAGATGCGGTGCTGGGCGAGTTGGCGAAGGAGCTGGGGGCGACGGGGGTTGGGATGTTCCCGCCGCGCTCGCCCTATGCCAGCACGGCCGGCATGGAGGGGCTGGCGAAGAACGGCGACATCGCGCTGGCGAAGAAGATGATCGCCGAGAGCGGATACAAGGGCGAGAAGGTCCTGTTCATGTCGCCGTCCGACTTCCCTTCCATCCGCCAGCAGTCGCTGGTGGCGGAGGCGTTGATGAAGGGGCTGGGGCTGAACATCGAGTTCGCCAGCATGGACTGGGGCACGATGATCGCGCGGCGCAACAACAACGCCGACCTGCCGGAAAAGGGCGGCTGGTCTTCCTACGTCACGTGGTGGACGGGGCTTTCGATCGCCAGCCCGGCCGTGTCGCTGCCGCTCTGGGCCAACGGCGTCGACGCCAAGGCGATGTGGCGGCCGCAGGATGACGCGATGCTGAAGATGCGCGCGGAGTGGATCGATGCGCCGGACATGGCGGGCCAGAAGCGCATTGCCGCCGACATCCAGCGCCGGGCGATGGAAGAGGTGGTGCCGTTCGTGCCGTGCGGTTTGTTCTACCTGCCGACGGCGTTCCGCAATAACCTGACCGGCCATGCCAAGTCGTTCTTCCCGGTGTTCTGGGGGGTGCGCAAGACGGCGTAGCCTTATTGATGAGGGTCCAGGGGGCTCGGCCCCCTGGTTGCTGTTCTTCGGGGCCATGGCGCTTATCGTTTTGATAACGTAATGAAATAGACGTGCATTAGTGTTGCGCGCATTGTGTCATTTGAAAGAAAGCCGGGATGTGGGGACGGCCGGTTGGGCGATGCGGGGGATATGCCCGAGCCGCGGCGCGCTGCTGTGCGGCGGCTGGGGTTAAGGGCGCGCTTCGCGGGGGCGCTGTGCCGGCGGATGGGTGCCGCTGTGGGTGCCAGGGCATTGCTGTGGCGGGCGGCCGGGCGCGCGGCGGCGTGGCGGTGGTGCGGGGTGGCCGCGCGCGGGTGATTATGATTGCGCGATGTCGTGGCGCCGTTGTGGGCGGGCAAGGCCGGGGCCAGTTGGCCCGCTTGCCAGAGGGAAAAGAGCTCGGTGAGGCCGTTGAACAGGCGGGCGAGGGCGGCCAGGATGAGGGCGTGCAGGGCTGCGATCGGCCCGGCGTCGGTGGTGGCGCGGTTGGCCTGCGCACGCAGCTCCGCCGTGATGGTGGCGAGGTGGTGGGCCAGGGGTGTGGGGATATGATCTAACACGAAGCCATAATATCTAACTGACGAGGGGGATGCAAGGGTAATCTTCGCCGAGGGCAATTTTATTCGAGTGCGAAGGCCGGGCGAAGAGGGTGATGAGGTACGTGCCGATGGCAGGGTCGAGACGGCGGGCGGCGGCCCAGTCGGCGGTGGCGGGCCGCACCTTCCCGCGGGTGACGGGCAACAGGCCAGGATTGGCGAGCGCGTAGACATCGCGCGGATCGTGCCGGAGCGCTTCGTTGTCGTCGGCCATGGTGCAGGCGCCGGTGTCGGTGGTGCAATGCGGGAGGGCATTGCACCCTACGAAGGGTGGCAAAGTAAATAGATGAAAGTCTTTTTGCTTCTTTTTCTACAGAAAAAGAAGATTCTTACTTGCTCTACGTGACCGCGATATCGAGCCACCCGAACGGCGTGACGGTTGCGGTATTGCCGTCGCGCATCAGCACGGTGGTGGTGGGGGATTCGATAATGGCGGGGCCCGCGATGGTTT
>JBBQOT010000740.1:0-1971 GCA_038331165.1 Acetobacterales bacterium | reverse complement strand
GCGCCGCGCCGTCGGCATCGATCATGCGCAGCCCGGCCTCGCAGGCAATGCGCCGCACTCCAAGCTCGCCCACCGCCTCCACCAGCTCGCCAATCTCCGCCACCCCCCGCGCCCGCGCCACGGCCTCGCGCGGATCATCGCCAAAGGCCCCGGCATCAGTGCCCGACAGCCCTCGTTGGTGGCGAACAGAACCACCGCCCGGCCCAGTGCGGCAGCACCCGCGGCCATCATCAGCGCGTAATGCGCCCGTTCATGCCCGCCCGAAATCAGCAAAATGCCCAACGGCTCAGACCGCACAGGCCGCCCCCTCGGTCGCGACATGCCCCGACAGATCGCGCAGCGTGGCATTCGGCCCACAGGCGATGCAGGCGGGATCGGGCTTCAGCCGGATAGTGCGAAACCGCGCCGACAGCGCATCCCAGATCAGCACCCGCCCGGCCATGCTCTCCCCGATGCCCATGATCTCCTTCAGCACCTCGGTGGCCTGCAGCGTGCCCATCACCCCGGTGACCGCGCCGAGCACGCCGGCCTCGCTGCAACTCGGCACCAGCCCGTCGGGCGGCGGCGCGGGGTACAGGCAGCGATAGCACGGGCAATCGGGCCCGGCATGCGGCTTGAACGTCGACAACTGCCCGTCGAAGCGCAGCACCGCGGCCGAAACCAGCGTGCGCCTGGCCAGCACGCAGGCATCCGAGATCAGGAAGCGCGTCGGGAAATTATCGGTGCCGTCGCACACGATGTCATAGCCGGCAATCAGGTCGAGCACATTGTCGGGCGCCAGCCGCAGCCGGTGCGGCACCACCGTCACCAGCGGGTTGATCGCATTCGCCCGCGCGATCGCCGACTCCACCTTCGGCGTGCCGATCGACGCCGTCGTATGCGCCACCTGGCGCTGCAAATTCGACAAATCGACCACGTCGTCGTCGACCAGCCCAATCGTGCCCACGCCTGCGGCCGCGAGATACATCAGCAGCGGGCTGCCCAGCCCGCCGGCGCCGACCAGCAGCACGCGCGCGTCGCGCAGCTTCGCCTGGCCGGTGCCGCCGACCTCCCGCAACAGGATGTGGCGCGAATAGCGGCTGATCTCGTCTTCGGTGAAATCGAGGTTCATGGCCGCAACATACGCCGCCACGCCCGCCGCACGAAGCCCATGCCGGCGCAACTGTGCTAGACGCCCGCCATGACCGAAGCTTCTGAAACTGCGGCCCTGGTGCTGTTCTCCGGCGGGCAGGATTCCGCCACCTGCCTGGCCTGGGCGCTCGACCGCTTCGCGCGGGTGGAAACGGTGGGCTTTGCCTATGGCCAGCGCCACGCCGTCGAGCTGCACTGCCGCGAACCGCTTCGCCAGGGCATGGCGGCGCTGAACGACTGGGGCGGCCGGCTTGGGCGCGACCACACCGTGGACATGGGCCGCGCACTTGGCGACATCGGCGCAACCGCGCTCACGTCAGACGCCGCTATCGTCATGACCGACGAGGGCCTGCCCAGCACCTTCGTGCCCGGCCGCAACCTGCTGTTCCTGACCTATGCCGCCGCGATCGCCTTTCGCCGCGGGCTCAAGGTCATCGTGGGCGGCATGTGCGAAACCGACTATTCCGGCTATCCCGACTGCCGCGACGATACCATCAAGGCCATGCAACTGGCACTGAACCTGGGCATGAACCGCCGCTTCGTGCTGGAAATGCCGCTGATGTGGACCGACAAGGCCGGCACCTGGGAGATCGCTCGGACCCTCGGCGGCCACGCTTTGGTCGAGCTCATCGTTGAACACAGCCACAGTTGCTACCTGGGCGACCGGACCCGGCGCCATCCCTGGGGCTATGGCTGCGGTGGCTGCCCGGCATGCGATTTGCGCGCGGCGGGATGGGGGCGCTGGTGCGCGTAAGGCGAGGGGCCGTGCCCCTCGACCCCACCCCCGGGGCGCGCCCCCCGGGCCCACCCACAAATAAACAAAGGCCCAGCCCCCCAGGG
>JBBQOT010000739.1:0-1979 GCA_038331165.1 Acetobacterales bacterium | reverse complement strand
CGACGCCGACGTTGGCGAGGAGTTCGCCATGTTCAATGCCGGCAGCACTCAGTTTGGCAACCCGGACGTGACCGGCATCATCAACATGTATTTTGTCGGGGACTTCCAGGTCACCGGCAGCACGCTCTACGGCGAGGGCTGCGGCGCGCTGGTCTTCATCGTTGCCTGCCAGGGCGAGGCGGGGGTGGTGATCAACGCCACGGACGTGAACGCCTTCAATGGCGGGCTCGGCCGCATCGACACAGTGGCGCACGAGGTGGGCCATGTGCTCGGGCTGGGCCATAACGATTTCGGCGCCGGCGGGGCCAACAACATGATGACCGGAGGCGGCACTCGGATACCGGCCACCAACCTGGGCGATATCGCCCCGGACGGTGCCAACCGCGACCAGCTGACCGCCGACCAGATCACCGAAGCACGCCGCAGCTTCTACGTGACCGATCTGACGGCGGTGCCGGAACCGGCCTCGATGGCGGTGCTGGCGATGGGCCTGGCCGGGTTGGGGCTGCTGCGCCGGCGGGTGGCCTGAGGGCGGCAATCGGCCGATTCGGCGCCGCGCCTTTCTCGGCCTGATGGTGGTGTGCAGCGCCGCGCGCGATGGTGTGGCGCTGGACTTGGTGCCGTTTCCGCCGGCCCGCGAGACGATGTCGTCGCCCGATGGGCGCTGGATGCTGGAAATTTCCGTCGAGCCGCGCGCGCGGGACGGCCATGCCATCGGCACGATGCGCCACGACGGGGCCATGCTGTGGCAGCATCGCTTGAACCAACCGATCCGCCCGCGTTTTGCCGTAGTGGCCGATGACGGGGCGGTGGCGCTGTTCGGCTGCTGGCACAACATTCCCGACGATGTGTCGATCGAGGTGCTGGACCCCGGCGGGGCGACCCGGCTGCGGCTGGACCAGGCGGCAATTGAGCGCGCCGTGGGGGTGAGCGTGGGCGCCATGGCTGATGCGGTACGCCATGGCGTGTGGCTGGACCGGGTGCCGCGGATGCAGGGCGGCCAGGTGCTGCTGGGTGCGGCTGGGCGGGCGCTGGTGCTTGATTTGCGCGACGGCGTGCTGCGGACGGCGCGGTAGCGTCACTCCCGCGTGGCGAGCCAGGACAGCAGGTTGCGCCAGAGCGGCACAAAGCCCGGCCAGTCGATGGCGGCCTGCGGTAGCCAGTGCGGGCCCATGTCGGTGGTCCAGGCCAGGGTGCGGCCAGCGCCGTGGCGGCCGATGACCAGCAGCGGGTGGGCGCCGTCCTCATCGGGCGCGTGGGCGAGCACGGTGGCCTCGGGTTTGGCGATCACCTCGTTAAGGCCGAGCATGACCGGCCAGTCGGCGGGAACGCCGGCCAGAAGCGGGTGGGCGGGCGCGCTGACAGTCGCGCGGAATCCTTCGGGGACCTCGATGCGGTCGTCGTAGGGGTGGATGGCGACTGGCAACACCGACTCGACGGCGGTGCCGCGGTAGCGGGCGCCGCCCTGCCAGCCCTGGAAGCTGTAGTAACCGCCGATCATCGCCAGGCCGCCGCCGCCGGCGACGTAGTCGCGCAGCAGCTTCAGCCGGTTGGGGAAGGTGCGCGAGTGGATGGCGACATCGGGATGCAGCAGCAGGGTGTTGGCGCCGATGTCGCTGAGCAGCACCGCGTCGTAGGCGCGCAGGGCGTCCAGCGTGGCCGGAAAATCGGTGGCGGCGATGTGGGAGGGCATGTGCTGGATGTCGAAGGGTTCGTTCGCCAGGGCCTTGAGGAACGGGCCGCAGCCGGTGGCGTAGCTGGCGGCGGGGAAGAGGTCGTAGCCCTTGATGTGAGTGGTGGCGCTCATCCAGCTTTCGCCGGCCAGCAGGATCTTCTTGTGTGCCATGGCTTCGCGCTCCGGGTGGTGCGGGCAGGGTAGCGCCGGTTGCAGTATGGACAAGGCGGTCCACTGTTTTATGTTGCATGCAGGAACGCTAGCACCAAGCGCGCCGAAATTTGACGGCACACATCGCAAGGGG
>JBBQOT010000738.1:0-1981 GCA_038331165.1 Acetobacterales bacterium | reverse complement strand
CGCCAGGGCGCCGAAGTTCCAGAAGTAGTTGAAGTTGCGCGGGGTGGGAAACACCCCGTACTCTTTCTGGATCATGGTGAAGACGGGAAGGCGGGAGTCGATCCAGTTGATCACCGGATTCTGGAATTCGCTCTTGTGCAGGCCGGCCATGTAGATGTGCTCCGAAGGCTGCGATCGCTCTCTCAGTGGGCGCGCGGGGTGGCGGCGATCAGCCGATCTTGATCTTGGTATCGCCCTCGAAAGCGTAAGGGGGCACCGCGAGGTTGGTCGGGGCGGGTCCCTGGCGGATGCGCCCGGAGGTGTCGTAGTGGCTGCCGTGGCACGGGCAGAACCAGCCGCCGTAGTCGCCGCGCACCTCGGTGCTGCGGTTGCCAAGCGGAACGCAGCCCAGATGGGTGCAGATGCCGACGACGATCAGCCACTGGTCGTGGCCGGGTTTGACGCGGCTGGCATCGGCGGCCGGGTCGGGCAGGCGGGCCTTCTCGTCGGTGCGGGCGCGGGCGATTTCCTCGGGCGTGCGGTGGCGCACGAATACCGGCTTGCCACGCCACACCACGGTGATGGCCTGGCCGGCCACCACGGGGGCGAGGTCGACAGTGGTCGACGACAGGGCCAGCACGTCGGCGGCCGGGTTCATGCTGTCGACCATCGGCCAGACGATCGCGCCGGCGCCAACGGCGGCCCCGGCGCCCGCGACCAGCTTGAGGAAGTCGCGCTTCGTGACCTCGGCCCCGCCCGGATGTGGGGCGACATGGGGGGCGGCGGCGCTTTCAGTCATACGTGACCTCGAGTGATCTGCCCTTGCGGGGCGTTTCGTCATCCGCCGCACCGGCCGACCGGCGCCGCGCTTCGGCACCCGTCATCCCGACTGCGACGGGGCAGCCAATGCCGAATAAGCCCAAGATGCGCATGCGGCAAGGGCCAGCCGCCCACGCGCCTTGTTTTTGCGGCCCGTTTCACCATAGGTCCGCCCTGCGCCCTCCGCAACACGGCCCTCCTGGGCTATCCTGCCAGGCACAGGAGTCGCCGATGACCGACACGCCCCCGCCGCACGCCGCCATCCGCGATGACGCACGCCAGTGGTTCGAGGCACTGCGCGACCGGCTGTGCGCCGCCTTCGAGGCCATCGAGGACGAAGCGGCCGGCATCGCGCAGTACGGCCCCGGCGCGTCCGGAAGGTTCACGCGCAGCCCTTGGACCCGCCCGACGCCCGACGCGGCACCTGGCGGCGGCGGGATGATGAGCGTGATGCGCGGGCGGGTGTTCGAGAAGGTCGGGGTGAACGTCTCCACCGTGATGGGCGAGTTCAGCCCCGAATTCCGCGGCCAGATCCCCGGTGCCGCCGAGGACCCGCGCTTCTGGGCCAGCGGCATCAGCGTGGTGGCGCACATGGCCAGCCCCAGGGTGCCGGCGGCGCATTTCAACACGCGGATGCTGGTGACCACCAAAGGCTGGTTCGGCGGCGGCGGCGACCTGACTCCGATGCGGCTGGACGCGCCCGAGGCGGTGGAGGACGCAGCACGATTCCATGCCGCGTTCCAGGCGGCATGCGACGGCCACGATCCGGCGTACTATCCGAAATACAAGGAATGGTGCGACCGCTACTTCTTCCTGCCGCACCGCAACGAGGCGCGCGGCGCCGGCGGCATCTTCTACGACCAGCATTTTTCTGGCGACGTGCAGGCGGATTTCGCCTTTACCCGGGATGTCGGGCTGGCGTTCCAGGAGGTCTATCCGGCGATCATTCGCGCGCGCATGGCCGATCCTTGGACGGACGCAGATCGACAGCACCAGTTGGTGCGGCGCGGGCGCTATGTGGAGTTCAACCTGATCCACGACCGCGGTACTCTGTTCGGGCTGAAGACGGGCGGGAATGTGGAGGCCATTCTCATGAGTCTGCCGCCGGCGGTGGCGTGGCCGTAGGAAAACGAAAGCAAGTTCTTCTTTTTCTGAAGAAAAAGAAGCAAAAAGACTTTCAAAA
>JBBQOT010000737.1:0-1994 GCA_038331165.1 Acetobacterales bacterium | reverse complement strand
GGGGCTGGGCGTGGCGGACATCCGCGCCATCACGGAGGCCGATTTCACGGTCGCCGCCGATTTCGGTCCAATGCGGCAATGAGCCTGCGAGGGCGGGCGCTCGCCTTGCTGCTTCTGGTCGCGGGCCTCGCATCGCCCGCCCTGTCCGCCTCGGCGCCCGCGGTAGAGGCCGCGAACGGCATGGTCGTGTCGTCGCAGCGACTGGCCTCCGAGGTGGGCATCGAGATGCTCCGGCGCGGGGGCAATGCGGTCGATGCCGCGGTGGCGGTCGGCTATGCGTTGGCCGTGGTCAACCCGTGCTGCGGCAATATCGGCGGCGGCGGCTTCATGACGCTGCGACTGGCCGATGGGCGCACCACCTTCCTCGATTTTCGGGAGACCGCGCCGGCTGCGGCCACCAGCGGCATGTACCTCGATGCCGACGGCAATGTCGTGCGCGGCGCCAGCACCAACGGCTGGCGGGCCGTGGCTGTTCCCGGCTCGGTTGCCGGGCTCGATGCCGCGCTGACCCAGTATGGCACGCTGCCGCGCGCCCAGGTGATGGCCCCGGCGATCCGCCTCGCGCGCGACGGGTTCGTGCTGGTGCGCGGCGACACCGACATTATCGAAGCCGCCGCCGCGCGGCTGCGCCGGGAGCCCGAGGTGGCGCGCATTTTCCTGCGCCCCGACGGCACCCCGCCGCAGCCCGGCGACCGGTTGAGCCAGCCCGACCTTGCCCGCACGCTGGAGGCCATTGCCACACGCGGCCCCGAAGCCTTCTACCAAGGCGCCATTCCCGACGCCGTGGCCGCTGCCGCGCGCGCCGGGGGCGGCATTGTGAGCGCCGCCGACTTCGCGGCCTACAAGGTGCGCGAGATGGCGCCGCTGTCGTGCCCCTATCGCAGCTGGACCGTCGTCTCCGCCCCGCCGCCCTCCTCGGGTGGGACGGTGATCTGCATGGTGCTAGGCGTGCTGGAAGGCTACGACCTGCGCGCCGCGGGCTTCAACGCCGCACGCAGCGTGCACCTGATGACCGAGGCCCTGCGCCACGCCTATCTCGATCGGAACACCCACCTCGGCGATCCCGATTTTGTCCGCAACCCGCTGGAACGGCTGTTGTCGCGCGACTACGCGTTGGCCATCCGCGCCGCCATCAACACCGATCGCGCCACCGCATCGCGCGACCTTGCCCCGGGAACGCCGCCGCACGAGCGTCCGGAAACGACGCATTATTCGGTCGCCGACCCAGCCGGCAATGCGGTGGCGGTGACCTACACCATCAACGGCGCGTTCGGCGCCGGCGTGATCGCACCGGGCACCGGTTTCCTGCTGAACAACGAGATGGACGACTTCACCAGCAAGCCCGGCGCCCCGAACATGTTCGGCCTGGTGCAGGGCGAGGCCAACGCCATTGCGCCGGGCAAGCGCCCGCTGTCGTCGATGTCCCCCACTCTGTTGCTGCGCGACGGCCAGCCCTATGCCGTGCTCGGCTCGCCCGGCGGCGCACGCATCATCTCGATCACGCTGCAGACCATCCTGAACCTGATCGACCATGGCATGGAGGTGCAGGAGGCAGTGAACGCGCCGCGCATCCACCATCAATGGCTACCCGACGAGCTGTTCGCCGAAACCCGCGCCCTGTCGCCCGATACCCGCCGCCTGTTGGAGGCGATGGGCCACAAGGTCACGGAGCAGTCGACCTGGGGCGCGGTGGCGGCCATCGTTCGCCCCTTCCAGCCAACCGTCGCACCCACGCCCGGCGTCGCTGATTCAGGCCTATCGGGCCGCATGCGCCCCGGGTTCTTCTACGGCGCCAACGACGACCGCCGCCCCGCCGGGCTCGCCGCCGGCCCCTGATGCCCAGAAGCCTATTCGTGGGACGATCAAGGAGGCAAGGCCAGGGCTTTGCCGTGGGCCCAACCACGGGCGAGGGGCTTAGGAACCCCATAAGTGAAAGATGGTGAAGGTGCAGGGGCTGGGGGCCGGGGGGGGCCCGGGGGCCACCCCCGCCGAGC
>JBBQOT010000736.1:0-1995 GCA_038331165.1 Acetobacterales bacterium | reverse complement strand
GTCATCACGCCAAAGCCGGTGGCGTGCGCGTCGGCCGGGAGGAGTGAGCCAGCCACCGCATAGATCGCGGTGGTGGCGACGCCAATCGCCAGGCCCACGACCGCCATCGACGCGCCCACCAGCCACACGGTCGGCGCCACCACAATAATCGCGAGCGCAATCGCGGCGATGGCCGTGCCGGAGACGATGATGCTTCGGGCGGAGCGGTGTTTCAGCAACCGCGGCGCGAGCTGCGATCCGATGGCGGCCGCCACGGCGCCGAGAGAAAACAGGATTCCGGAGACGATCGGCACGCGCTGCGGATCGACGCCGACCTGCGCGACGAAGAGCGGCAGCACCGGCCCGAAGCTGCGATCGACCGTCTGCAACCCGAAGATCACGAACAAGGCGAGTACGAAACCCGGCAAGCGAAGCAGATGCGAGAACACCTCCCGCCCTCCCCGGACCTTCTCCGCTGCCGGCCGGCGCGGCGGATCCTCATAGAACACCAGCACCAGCACCATGGCCGCCGCATAGAAGGCCGCCGCAAACAGGAACGAGTTGCGCAGGCCCACCAGTGGCGCGAGCAGGCCGCCAATGACCGGACCGATCGCGGGCCCGAGTCGATGACCGGTCTGCACGGCGCCGATCGCGCGCGCCATGCGCTCGCGCGGCACCGACTGGGCGGCCATGGAGATGGTGAGCGCGCCGTAGCCGGCAAACACGCCCAGCAACGCGCGCAGGGCAAACAACTGCCACGGCGCCGTCACAAACGCCATGCCCGCCTTGGTGAGAATGAATGCGGTCAGCGATCGGATGACCAGCAGCTTGCTGCCGTACTTGTCGCCGACGCGGCCCCAGAGCGGGGCGCTGATGGCCGTGACCATGGGCGTGGCGCCCAGCGTCAGGCCCGTCCACATGGCAATTTCCCCGACGTCGGTGGTCCCGAGTTCAGCGATGTAGAGCGGGAGAAAGGGCATCACCAGCGTGAAGCCGGTGAAGCCGATGCAACCCGCCGCTGCCGCGGCGAAGACGTTTCGTCGCCCTTGTCGTTCGTCCAATCAGAATCGAATCTTGACCGACGGCCCCGGGTACACCTGGATGCTGTCGATAAAGCGGATGCGATGCGGGTTGGTCTGCATCACCACCGAGCTGGTGCGGATGCCGGCGCCGAAGAACTGCACCCCCTTCATCAGCGATCCGTCGGTCACACCGGTCGCGGCAAACACGATGTCCTTGCCACACGCCAGATCCTCGGACTTGTAGATCTTCTTGACGTCCTTGATGCCCATGGCGCGGCACCGCTCTTCGTCTTCCGGCTTGGCCACGACCAGGCGCGCGAAAATCTCGCCGTTCAGGCAGCGCATGGCCGCCGCCGTTAACACGCCCTCGGGTGCGCCGCCGGTGCCCATCACGGCATGCACGCCGGTGCCAGACACCGCGGCCGCGATGCCCGCCGACAGGTCGCCGTCACCAATCAACCGGATGCGGGCGCCGGTTTCGCGAATCTCGGCAATCAGCTTGTCGTGGCGCGGACGGTCCAGGACGACCACCGTGAGCTCGTCGATCTGACGGCCCAGGCTGCGGGCAATGGCGCGCAGGTTCTCGCGCACGGGCGCATCCAGATCGACCAGGTGCTTGGACGTCGGCCCAACCACCAGCTTCTCCATGTAGAGGTCGGGCGCGTGCAGCAAGCCGCCCTTCTCAGAAGCCGCCAGCACCGCAATCGCGTTCGCCGTGCCGGTCGCGCACAGGTTGGTCCCTTCGAGGGGGTCCACCGCAATGTCCACCTCGTCGAACACCCGGCCGCTGCCGTTCTTCTTCTGGGCGAGGCCGACCTTCTCGCCAATATAGAGCATCGGCGCTTCATCGCGCTCGCCCTCGCCAATCACAATCGTGCCGTCGATCGGCACCGTGTCCATCTCGCGGCGCATCGCCTCGACCGCGACCTGGTCGGAGCCATGGCGATCGCCCTGCCCCATGGTGTGGGCGCAGGCGATGGCGGCTTGTTCGGTG
>JBBQOT010000735.1:0-1995 GCA_038331165.1 Acetobacterales bacterium | reverse complement strand
CGTGGGCATCCCACACCTTGTCGAACAGCGTTCGCGGTTTCGTCTCGGCCATCTTCATCCCCTCCCGAAAGCGTTCGCCTATTCGGCGGATGTGGTCCCCGGCCGCCTATTCGGCGGCAGCAGTCCCGGTCGTCGCAGCCGTGGCAGCCACCGGTGCCACGTCGCGCGCCCGCTCGGCGATGCGTGCCGACTTGCCGCTGCGCCCGCGCAGGTAGTACAGCTTTGCCCGGCGGACATCGCCGCGGCGTACCACCGCGATCTCGGCGATGGTTGGCGCGTAGAGCGGGAACACGCGCTCCACGCCTTCGCCGTAGCTGATTTTGCGCACGGTGAAGTTGCTGCTGAGTCCCTTGTTCGACCGCGCGATGCACACGCCCTCGAAGTTCTGGGTGCGGCTGCGTTCGCCCTCCACCACCTTCACCGAAACGCGCAGCGTGTCGCCGGGGATGAATTCGGGCACCGGGCGCAGGGCGCTGAGGCGCGCCATCTCGTCGGCCTCGTATTGCTGGATGATGTTCATCGCTTTGGTCCTTTCGTCTGATGTCTCTAGGGTGCCGCGGGGGGCGAGGCAATCGCTCCCGCATGGCCCAATTGATAGGCAGCCCACAGCTCGGGCCGTCGCGCGCGCGTGATCCGCTTTGCCTCGGCCAGGCGCCAGGCGGCGATGGCGGCATGATGGCCCGACAGCAGAACCTCGGGCACCGCGCGCCCCTGCCATTCGGCCGGGCGGGTGTAGTGCGGGTATTCCAGCAACCCGGCCCAGGGACCGGGCGCAAAACTCTCCTCCAGTGCGCTGTCGGCAGCCCCCATCACGCCGGGCAGCAGCCGCACGCAGGCATCCAGCAGCACCAGGGCTGCCGGCTCGCCGCCCGACAGCACGTAGTCGCCGATGCTCACTTCCTCCAACGCGCGCGCCGCCAGCACGCGCTCGTCCACCCCCTCGAAGCGCCCGCATAGCAGCACTACCCCGGGGCCGGCCGCCAGGTCGCGCACCCGTGCCTGGGTGAGCGTGCGGCCGCGTGGCGTGAGGTAGATCATCGGCCGGTTGTCGGCCACCAGCGCGAGGGCGGCATCGACGATATCGGCCCGCATCACCATGCCGGCGCCGCCGCCGAACGGTGTGTCGTCGACCTTGCGGTGCCGGTCGGTGGCGACGTCGCGGATGTCGCGCGCCTCCAGCGACCACGCCGCCTGCGCCAGGCCACGCCCGGCCAGCGACTGGCCGAGTAGGCCCGGGAACATCTCGGGAAACAACGTCAGGACCGAGGCGCGCCAGGTCATTCGGCGGCCTCCGCATCGGCGCCTGGCACAATCACTTCGGCCGGCAGCACCACGGTCACCGTGCCGCCGGCGATATCGACCACTGGCACGCAAGCCCGGGTGAACGGCACGATCAGCCGCCCGATCTCCAGGCTTGCGCCGCCGCCGTAGTCGTGCACGACATCCACCCGGCCGAGCTCCTTGCCGTCTTGTGTCACGACACGCAGGCCGATGAGGTCGGCCAGGTAGAACTCATCCTCGTCCTGCACCGCGGGCAGGCGGTCGCGATCGACGTATAGCCGCACGTTGACCAGCGCCTGTGCCGCCGCGCGGTCGCGCAAGGTTACCTCGTGCCCGTCGACGTGCTCGATCACGCGCGCCACGCCATCGCTGGCCCAGGACAGGGTGAAGCGACGGCCGTGGGTGCCCGGCGATTCAGCATCGGTGAACGGGCCAAAGGCCGGTAGTTCCGTGGGCTCGGCGGTGTAGCTGTGCACATGCACCAGCCCCCGCACGCCATGCGGCCGGCCGATCACGCCCATCAGGATGCGCCGTGGCTCCATCGCCCGAAAATCAGGCCGACGCCGCGGCGTCGGCTTCGGCCTTGGCGCGCTCCTGCGCCTTCTTCTTCGGCGCGGCCTGGATCGGCTGCTCGCGGAAGGCGGGCATCGGCGCCAGTCCGGCACGGCCCAGGAAGCGGGCGACGCGGTCGGTGGCGAGCGCGCCTTCGCTCAG
>JBBQOT010000734.1:0-1996 GCA_038331165.1 Acetobacterales bacterium | reverse complement strand
CGAGGCCGATCACCTCGGCCCCATCGGCGGCGAACAGGGCGGCGACCGCCCCCCCGATGCCGCCACGATGCCCGGTGACGAGGGCGCGCCGACCGGCAAGGCCGAAGGAGATGGTGGCCGAGATGCCATAGGCGGGGTGGGGGGCGGGCGAGTTCATCCCCCACAGTTGCGGCGGGGCCGGTGGCTTGGCAAGGCCGGTCCGCGACTTGTTCGCCTCATTTCAACGGTCATAAAGAATGACCGTTGGTATGAGTGTTTGATTCGCACGCCGCCACCCGCCAGCCCGGCGCGCAATACCAACCGCCTCTGATGCCGGAAGAGTCGGCATCAGGGGCGGTTGATATCAGACGGCCACGGGCCGCCACGTACCCGGGCCATGCGCCGGCGGGGCCAAGGGCGGCACCTCCCGTTCCCAGTAGAGCCCAGGTACTCCTGCGTCCACCTCCACCCGCCGTGCACCGTCCAGCACGATCTGCCCCGCGCCATTGCTCCAGCGGTGCCCGGGCTCCGGCGTGTGCCAGCCCTCCCCCAGCACGGCGAGGTCGACCGCCTGCCCATCCAACGCCACGTGGGTGACGCCCACCCCCAGGGTGCGGTGGTCGTCGCTGCCCGCGATTACATGGGCCGGCACGAAGATACGCGAATGCAGCCGCGCCTCCCGTGCGCCGGGCGGCAGCAGGAACACCGATGGGCCTTCGCCGGGCTGCTGCGGCACCACGCGCCCGTCCACCTCCAGCGTCAGACACGGGTTGTTCACCAGCCGGTGCCCCATGGCGATGGCACGCAACGCCAGTCGATGGCGCACCGCCCGCAGAACCGGACCCTCCAGCACCAGTGGCGCAATCCCGGCGCGCTTCCAGATGTCGAGCGCGAAGTCCGGATGAAGCTGCATCTGCCCGCCTCCGTTCGAGAAGGCACGGCGGTTGCCGGTGTCGAGGTAGCTCTCGGCCGGCATGCCCTCGGCCACCAGCACGGTATGGTTGGCCGCGCCGGCCGCGTTCTGCGTCTCGACATGGAAGTAGGTGACCTCGTCGGCCTCCTCCTGGAGGATGGTCGCACCGTTCATCAGGTAGCGCACCGGGATCAGCACGCCATCGACAAACAGCGCGTGGTCCGGCGAGAGCCAGAGGTCGCGGCGCGGCACTCCGGGGCGGAAGGCGCCGGCTTCGATGCGCACCGGCATCACATCCCACGGCCGCGGATGGCGCCGGCAATCCAGCGTGCGATGACCGACCCAACGCACCTTCAGCGTGGCGCCGAACGCGGTCGTCACCTCGTCGCCGGGGTCCAGGTCTTCCACCGCCACGGGCCCGTCCGGCGTGGCCAGGCGGGTGCCGGCGCGGAAACAGGCGGTATCGATCGGCGAGGACAGGTCCGGCGTGGGAAAGGCGCCTGCCGGGAAGCTGTTCACGCCGATGGTCGCACTGCCCACGATCATCTGGTCGGCGGTGATGCCAAAAATCGTGTTGCCGCTGATCGTCGCGGGTGCGTTGGCGCCGCCCACCGAGGAGTCATTGCGCAGCAGCACCGGCGGGCCGCTGGTGGCATGGTTGACGAAGGTGTTGCCAGTCATCGTCAGGGTGGTGTTGGGGTAGGAGGGGAACAATTCGCCGCCGAGGTGGACCAGCGTGCGGTTGGGGGCGAGTGGCCCCTGCTCGATGTAGTTGCCGGTAATGGTCGCGGCCCCGCCGTTCGGGAGGTCGATGCTGTAGCTGCTGCCGTAGGTGGAGCCGTCGATCAGCCGGCTGTCGGTCACCACCGTCTCGCGCGCGCGGCTTTTGATCTGGTGGCCCTTGCTGACATCGTGGAAGTAGCTGTTCGTGATCGTCAGGCGGGCGATGTCGTTGACGTAGATGTTGTGCGTTTTGCCGTCATTATTGCCGTTGAAGCCGAACTCGCTGTGGGAGATCGAGATCAGCCCGCCGGGCGAGGACGCGGCAAGGATGCCGTTCTGGTTGTGGTGAAACCAAGAGTGGCTGATCGTGAGGCTGCCACC
>JBBQOT010000733.1:0-2004 GCA_038331165.1 Acetobacterales bacterium | reverse complement strand
GTTTGGAAGGTCATGGGGGTATTTAGGGCGAATTGAGGGAGGAAGGTCTTCTTTTTGTGAACAAAAAGAAGCAAAAAAACTTTACCCGTTTCGATGCGGAGGCGGCAACCACCGTCCCTTGTGGGCAGACGTGGGAGAGGCGAGGGCCAGGCACCAAATGGATGAAGTTTTTTTGCTTCTTTTTGTCCACAAAAAGAAGTCTTCCCTACCTGACTGGTGCGCACCAAGCTGGCGTGGCAGGGTTCACTGACAGGATTAGGGAGAGTTCCATGGCCCAAAGTTGGCGCGAGCGCGCGACCACGGTGTTCCACTGCGAGAAGCAGCCGGCGGTGGGCAGCCGCGGCATGGTGGTGAGCAACCATCCGCTGGCCTCGGCGGCCGGCGCCGAGATGCTGGCGGCCGGGGGCAATGCGATCGACGCCGCGGTGGCCACGCTGTTCTGCCTCACGGTGGTGGAGCCGATGATGATCGGCATCGTCGGCGGCGGCACGGCGCATATTCGCACGCCGGACGGGGCGCACCGGATCATCGATGCGATGAGCACGGTGCCGCTGGGCGGGCGGGCGGACATGTTCAACCCGGTGCCGAATGGCGCTCCGGAAAACTACGAGACCACCGACCGGGCCAATGTGGTGGGGGTGAAGTCGATCGCGGCGGCCGGCTCGGTGACCGGTTGGTGCGAGATGCTGCGGCGCTGGGGCACGATGAGCCTGGACGACGTGATGCAGCCGGCAATCCGCCATGCCAGCCGCGGCTTCCGCGCCACGCCATACCTGCATGAATGCATCAATGGGGCGGCGGCGGATTTGGCGCTGCAGAAGGAGATCGCGGCGATGCTGCTGCCGGGCGGGTCGCCGTTGAAGGCCGGCGCGCTGCTGGTGCAGGGGGATTACGCCGAGACGCTGCGGCTGATCGCCAAGGACGGCGCGGGCGCGCTGCATGGCGGGCCAATCGGCGATGCCGTGGCGGCCTATGTGCAGGCGAACGGGGGGGTGCTGTCGCGCGAGGATTTCGTTTCCTACAAGCCACGGGAGCGCGAGCCGATCCGGGCAAATTATCGTGGGTGGGAGATCGTGGCACCGCCGCCACCGGCGGCCTCGGGCGTGCACATGACGCAGATGCTGAACATCCTGGAGGCGTTCGACGTGCGCGCCATGGGGTTCGGCTCGCCGGACCTGGTGCATCTCATGGCCGAGGCCCTGAAGATCGCATTTGCCGACCGGGCCGAGGCGTCGGGCGATCCGGATTTCGTTGCGGTGCCGGTGGCCCGGCTGACGAGCAAGGAATACGCCGCCGAACGGCGCGCGCGCATCAGCATGGATCGGACGCAGGTGTGGGGCCCGGGAATCCGCCAGGGCGAGGGCGGGGCGATGGGGATGGCGGCGGGCGAGGGGGCGAACACCACGCATATGACGGCGGCCGACCGCGCGGGCAACGTGGCCGCCTGCACCTTCACCATCAACAACACCTTCGGCGCGCGGATTGTGATTCCCGGAACCGGGATCATTCCGAACAACTACATGCACACCTATGACCCGCGGCCAGGCCGCGCGCTGTCGATCCTGCCGGGCAAGCGGGTGACCACCTCGATGGCGCCGAGCATGGCGTTGCAAAACGGCACGCTGCGGTTCGCGCTGGGGCTGCCGGGGGGCAAGCGGATTTTCCCCAGCGTGTGGCAGGCGATCATGAACGTAATCGACCACGGCATGTCGCTGCAGGAGGCAATGGAGGCGCCGCGGCAGTGGAGCGAGGGGCCGACGCTGGAGATGGAGAACACCTACCCGGAGTCGATCTACGGCCAGATGCGCGCGCGCGGGCACAAGGTGGAAGTGCTGCCGCATGTCGCCGGCGGGATGAACGGGATCGCGTTCAACGACGACGGAACAATGACCGGGGCAGCGTGCTGGCGGGCGGACGCTGAGGTCTTGGACATGGGTATCACTCCTGCCCGTCATCGTCGGCCGGGCGACCACCGGAGATGGGCGCGGCTTCAGCACCCTCCTC
>JBBQOT010000732.1:0-2007 GCA_038331165.1 Acetobacterales bacterium | reverse complement strand
CGGTCCTGGTTCAGCTGCTGCGGGCCTTCGGCGCCGACATCCGCGCGGCTGGCCAGGCGGCGCAGGAGGTAGAGCCAGGCGGGGGTGATCGCCTCGGGGACATTGTTGAGGAACAGCAGGGACTCGGCGCCGGCACCGTGGCGGGCGACGGCCTGGTTGTTCATGCGGGCGAAGTCGAATTTTCCGGCATACGGCATGATGGTGACGAGGCCGGCGATCTGGCGGAGGTAGGCGCGGGTGGCGGGTTCGTCGGACTGGTGGTCGATGACGACGATGTCGAGCGGGGTGTCCTGGCGGGTGCGGAACAGGGAGTCGAGGCAGGGGCGGAGCAGGGCGGCCTGGTTGCGGGTGGGGATGACGACGAGCGTGCGGCCTTCGGCGGCGGGATAGGCGGGCTGGATGTCGGCGGGCGCGGGCGGCGGGTCGGGGGTGCGGTGGAGCACGCGCGGGATATGGGCGACCGGGTGGCGTTCCGACAGGCCCAGGATGAGGTCGGTCGGGTTGGACCAAGGGGTAGAGGTGCGCACGGCGCAGGCGCCGCCGTGGTCGGGGTGGCTGCGGAAGAAATCGGGCGAGAAGGCGGGGCGGCAGAGCAGGTCGACGGCGCCGGTGGGGTGCAGGCGGGCGAAGTCCCACAGGAAGACGGCCGGGCGCGGGTCGGCGGCGGCGCGCAGGAGATGCCATAGCGCGTCGCGTTCCAGCGTGACGTCGCCGGTGACGATCAGGGCGATGGGGTGGCGGGCTGTGGCCAGCGGATCGGCGCCATGCATACGGATGCGGCGGTCTTGCGGCATCGTGGTGCCGGGGGGGACGAGGAGTTCCCAGGTGCCGGCAAGTTGCGTTTTGAGCGAGGTGAGCAGGGCGGGCACGGCGCTGGGGTTGTGGGCGATGACCGAGACGCCGTGGCCGCGCGTGCGGTGGCGCATCATGCGGCGCAGGCGGGCGAGGGTTGCGGCGGGAAGGCTGTTCCAGCGGGTGAGGAAGCGGGCGAGGCTGGGCGGGTCGGCGGCTGGGGTGGGCGAGCCCTGGAGGATGGCGCCGGTGGCGGCGTCGCGCAGGGTGATCGCGACCCCGCCGAGCGTGGCGGCATCGGCGGACAGGTCGATGACGAAGCCGCAATTGCCGTCGCCCAGGCCGGCGTCGTGCACGTCGCCGCGGAACAGGTCGGCCGGGGCCTGGGCGATGACGCGGCCGTGGGCCAGTGCCTGGACCAGCACGCGCCGTGTGGGGTGCGCGGGGTTGCGTGCCCAGCCGCGGGCGGTGTGACGGGTGATGGCTTCGGTGAAGCCTTGCAGGGGCGGCGTGGGTGGCATTTGGCAAAGCGTAGGCGGCAGCGGGCGGTCAGCCTAGGGGGAGGGCGACCTCGGACAAAGCGAGGGAGTCGGTGAAGCCGTACTGCGCGGTGGCGATGCGTGGGATGGGTTTGGGTTTGAGGATGTAGTGCGCCAGCAGCGAGAGCCGGTCGTGTTTTTCGATGCGGGTCCAGCCCTGGTCGGTGTGGAAATACATGTGGCGATAGGGCGCGATTGCCTCGGCGATGGCCAGAGCGCCGCGCAGGCGGGCGAGCTGGTTGAGGTATTCGTCGGCGCCGCGGACGATGTTGAACGGGTGGAAGGAGAGGTGGAGGACCGGGCGGAGGTGGGCCAGTTGGGCGGCGATGGCGGGCACGACCTCGTATTCCGCGCCCTCGATGTCGATCTTGAGCAGGGTTTCCGGCGACAGCCCGACGGCCGCCAGCACATCGGCCGCCGCGCGCACGGGCACCAGCGCCTCGGGGCGGCCTTGCAGGATTGTGGCGCGCTGGACTGTGCGGAACAGGCTGGAGCCGGAATCGGCGTGGCCTTTGGCGAACAGCGGCAGGGTGGCGTCGGTGGCGCCGATGGCGTGGCGGTGCAGGCGAATGCGCGGGGCCAAGTGGGGATTGGCGGCGAGGTTGGCGGCGAGCAGGGCGGCGTTGGTGGGGCTGGGCTCGAAGCAGTCGACGGTGGCGCCCTGGGCTGCGGCGTA
>JBBQOT010000731.1:0-2019 GCA_038331165.1 Acetobacterales bacterium | reverse complement strand
GAGTGCGGTTGGCATGGGCTAGGCGGGCTCGGCCTGGAGGACCAGGCAGACGTTCTGGCCGCCGAAGCCGAAGGAGTTGGAGATGGCGCAGGTGACGCGGGCGTCGCGGGCGGTGTTGGGCACGCAATCGACCGGGAGGGCGGGGTCGGGCGTGGTGTAGTTGATGGTGGGCGGGATGCGGCCGTTGCGGATGGTCAGCAGGGAGAAGATCGCCTCGATGGTGCCGGCGGCGGTGAGGGTGTGGCCGATCATCGATTTGTTGGACGAGATGGGGATGGCGCCGGCGCGGTCGCCGAAGACGGTGGAGACGGCGAGCCATTCCATGCGTTCGTTCTCGGGCGTGGAGGTGCCGTGGGCGTTGATGTAGTCGACGGCTTCGGGGCCGATGCCGGCGTCGGCGAGGGCGGCGTGCAGGCAGGCGATGACGGGCTTGCCGTCGGGCGAGGAGCGGGTGCGGTGGAAGGCATCGGCGCGTTCGCCGCAGCCGGAGACGACGCCGAGGATGTTCGCACCCCTTGCCAAGGCGTGGTCCAGGCTTTCCAGAACGAGGGCGCCGGCGCCCTCGGCCATGACGAAGCCGTCGCGATCTTTGGAGAACGGGCGGGAGGCGGCTTCGGGCGGGTCGTTGCGGGAGGACAGGGCGGAGAGCAGGGAGAAGCGGATCAGCGATTCCGGGTTGACCGAGGCGTCGGTGCCGACGACCAGGGCGGCTTCGGACAGGCCGGCGCGGATGGCTTCGACGGCGAGTTGGATGGCGGTGCCGCCGGAAGCGCAGGCGGTGGAGGTGGCGATCGGCGAGCCCTTGGTGCCGAAGCGGGTGGCGAGGTGTTCGCCGACCGAGCCGAACAGGAAGCGGCGATAGGTGGCGCGGAAGCGTTCCTGGTCGGCGACCGCGATGAGGTCGGCGTAGGTGACGGCGTCGTTGCGGCCGGTGGCGGCGGCCAGGGCCTGGCGTTGCGGCCATTCCATTTCGACGGGCGGCAGCGCAAGGAAGAGCGGGCCGGGGAAGTTGCCCTTGGTGCCGATGCCTGCTTCGGTGATGGCTTCCTCGACGACGCGGTCGGCCATGCGCTCGGAGAGTTCGGGGGCGCAGAGTGGGTCGGCGGGGACGAAATCGACGGTGCCGGCGATGGTGGTGCGCATGTGGTCGAGCGGGAAGCGGGTGATGCGCTTGATGCCGGAGATGCCGGCGGTGAGTTTGGCCCAGTTGTCGCTTTGGCCCTCGCCGAGGGAGGTGAGGACGCCCATGCCGGTGACGACGACGATCGGGCGGCCGTGGGAGTCAGTGTGCGGCATCGCGATCTCCTGGGGGCTTTGTCGAGGGTAGGGAAGGAAGGTCTTTTAAGAAAGAAAATGGCCACAAAGGCACAAAGGCACGAAGGAGTCACAAAGGGAGGGTAAGAATAACCTATGTCTTTCCTTCTTCTTCGTGCCTTTGTGCCTTTGTGGCCACTTTCTTTCTGACTTGCCCTTTTCTTTAGGCCCGAGTGACCAGTGCCATGCCTTCGCCGCGCCAGTGGCCCCAGCCGGTGACCAGGACCTGGCACAGGGGGGTGGTCATGGCGGCTTCGGTGGGTTCGAGCGGGGCGAAGAGGGCGCCGCGGGACAGGGCGTCGGCGGCCAGCGCGAGGTTGGCGATGAAGCTGGGCTCCATCGCGTGGCCGAGGGCGGTGGCGGTGGCGCGGATGGGCAGGGCGAGCGTGTCGAGGAAGGCGAGTTCTTCCTGGGTGGGGGCGGCGACGCCGGTGGCGCCGGAGAGGATGGCGGTGGCGGTGGGGTCGTGGGGCATGGCTTGGAGCTGGCGCCGGGCGTTGGCGGCGGCCTGGCCGGGTTCGCGGGGGCAACGGTCGGAGGCGACGGCGGCGATGCGGGCGATGATGGCGGCACCGCGGGCTTGCGCGTGGGCGCGACTTTCGATGACCAGGAAGGCGCCGAGGGAGCTGAGCACCATGCCGCCGCCCCCCCTTCCATCCTTGGGGCTTTGGCGCGCGCGGACGGGGGCGAAGTCGCCGGATAGCA
>JBBQOT010000730.1:0-2028 GCA_038331165.1 Acetobacterales bacterium | reverse complement strand
GAGCATGTCGGCGATGAGCACCTTCCTCGGCATCGACACCGGCGGGACCTTCACTGACTTCGTGCTCGTCGACCCCCAGGGCTTGCGGATGCACAAGGGGCTGTCGACCCCAGCCGCGCCCGAACAGGCCGGCCATCCTGGGCGGCATCGCGGCGCTCGGCCTCGAACCTCAGCAGTGCGGCGCATCGCTCGTCATCATGCACGGTTCGACGGTGGCGATGAACGCGGTGCTCGAGGGCAAGGGCGCGCGTACGGCTTTCGTGACCAATCGCGGGTTTCGCGATCTGCTGACCATCGGCCGGCAGGCACGGGCCGAGCTTTATAACCTGCAGCCACTGCCGCAGACGCCACCGGTGCCCGAGGAACTGTGCCTGGAAACCGGTGGCCGGCTCGGCGCGCAGGGCGAGATCGTCGACCCGCTGAGCGCGGCCGACATCGCGGCGGTCGGCGCGCAACTGGCGGCGCTTGTGCCGGCGGCGGCCGGCGCGTTGTCCGCGTTGGGCATGCTGGCGGTTGAGCCGGGACGCCAATGTTCGCTGCGCCGGCGCGCGCGGCTGTCCGATCTCGACGCTGCAACGCTCAGCGCGGCGGGTGTGGCGCCCGCCGATCTGCTGATCGGGCTCAGTATCGATTTGTGCTACGAAGGACAGTCTTCGGCCCTCAATCTCGGCTGGCTCGGGGTCGATAAACTGACCGAGGCCTTCCACGTCGCGTACGCGAAGCGCTACGGACATCCCCTCGACGTGCCGGTGCAGATGGTCGCGTTGCGGGTGCGCCTGCAGGCGCCTGCCCCGGCGGTCGAACTGCCGCGTCAGCGGGCGCGGGCCGCGGCCGCACCTTGCGGACAGTCGGCGGTGCACGGCATCGGGCAACCGGTGCCGGTGTGGCAACGGGCCGATCTCGCGCTGGCGGTGAGCCTGCCCGGGGCCGCCATCGTAATCGAGCCGATCAGCACGACCTGGGTCGCCCCGGGCTGGCAGGCCGGACTCGATGAATTTAGTCATTTGCTGCTGTCAAAAGCGGATTGCGTGCCCCGCGCCGAATCGGCGAAGATGCGCGTTGACCTCGTTTAAAGTGATCTCGAGATAATGAATATTCTTGCTTTTAGTGGTTTCGTCGATCTGCCGTGGTGGGGTTACGTGGTCGTTGCCCTGATCTTCACGCACCTGACCATCATCGGCGTGACGGTGTATCTGCATCGCTGTCAGGCCCATCGCGCAGTGCAATTGCACCCGGCGGTGAGCCATTTTCTGCGCGCGTGGCTGTGGCTGTCGACCGGAATGTCGACGATCGGCTGGACCGCCGTGCATCGCAAGCATCACGCCTTCGTCGAACAGCCAGGCGATCCGCACAGCCCACAGGTGTTCGGCCTGCGCAAAGTCCTGACCGAGGGCGCCGAACTCTATCGCCTCGAGGAGGCGAATCCCGAGACACTCAAGAAATATGGCCACGGCACGCCGGACGACTGGATCGAGCGCCATCTCTACACCCGCCACGACTCGCTGGGCATCGTTCTGATGCTGGTGACGAACGTGCTGATGTTCGGCTGGCTCGGGCTCACGATCTGGGCGACGCAGATGGCGTGGATTCCGATTTTCGCTGCCGGCGTCATCAACGGCATTGGCCACTGGTCGGGTTATCGCAATTTCGAAACGCGTGACACCTCGACCAACATCGCGCCCTGGGGCATTCTCATCGGCGGCGAAGAACTGCATAACAATCACCACGCGTTCGCGAGTTCGGCGAAGTTTTCGATGCGGCCGTGGGAGTTCGATCTGGGCTGGGCCTATATTCGAACGCTCGAGTTGCTGGGCCTGGCGCAGGTCAAGAAAGTGGCGGTGGCGCCGGTGGTCGATACGTCGAAGGCAACCATCGATCTCGACACCGTGCAGACGGTCGTCGCGAGCCATGTGCACGTGCTGGCGGACTATGCGAAGCGCGTCGTGCATCCGGTGCACAAGGATGAAATCGCCCGTGTCGACGGCGCGGATCGCGCCTCCCTGAAGCCGCTGAGGCGGCTCATCTACC
>JBBQOT010000729.1:0-2031 GCA_038331165.1 Acetobacterales bacterium | reverse complement strand
AGGCCACGGAAATCCGCGGCTTCGCCGCCCGCGGCGGCCGGGTGCTGATGCTCGGCCCGGCCGGCCTCTCCGACGGCCACAGCCGCCAACTGCCGCGCCCGCAGCTCGCCGGCCTCGCCCCCGCCAGCGCGCTTGCCACCCTGCCCGACGACGATGCCGTGGCCCTGCCAGCCCTCGCCGCCCTGCTCGCCCCCGCCCCGCCAGCGCTGCGCATCGCCGGCCCAACCGCAGCACCCGTCGCCGGCGTCGAGGTGCGGGTGCTGCGCAACGGCGCCGTGCGGCTGGCCGGCCTGCAACGCACCGCCGACGCGCCGCCCGACGGCACGACCGACATCGTGCTGACCCTGCAGCCCGGCCACCACGCCTACGATCTGCGGCACGGTGGGGTGGGCCGCGGCAACCCAATCGGCCAGGCCGGCCGGCTGGAACTGCGCCTGTCGGGCGCCGAGCCGATGCTGCTGGCAATCGCCCCGTCTCGCCTGCCGCCACCCACCCTGACCGCCCCACCGACAGCCCGCCTGGGCGATGTCGTGACGCTGCGCCTCGGCCCGCTCGCCCGCTCGCCCGCCGCTGCCCCGGTGCTGCGCGTTGAGGTGACGGGGCCCGACGGCATCGCCCGGCCACGCTACTCCGGCACTGTCGTGCTGCGCCAAGGCACCGCCATCTGGCACCTGCCCCTGGCCGCCAACGACCCGCCTGGACCATGGACGCTGCGTGCCATCGACATGATGTCAGGCGCCGTGGCCAACGTGCTGCTGCCGGTCACGCCCTAGAGCACGATCTGACAAACTATACCAAGCACAGTAAAGAATGACGCACAGACGGCAAGCATGGGGCTTCGCCCCAGACCCCACCAAGTCCCGAGCGCGCCTTCGCGCGACGGGCCAAGCCCCTGGACCCTATACCAACCCCTCTAATGATTGACCGATAGAGAAAGCCAAGGCCAGGGCTTTGCCCTGGACCGACCAAAGGCCGACGGCCTTTGGAAACCCATTTATTTTCATATATTTAAGATCCAGGGGCTTGGCCCGTCGTGCGAAGGCGCGCTCGGGACCTGGTGGGTCCAGGGCAAAGCCCTGGCCTTGCCTAACAAACCGCCGTTCTAGTACTTACCGCTCCTTAGCCTGGTCGACTTCTACCCGCAGCACCAGATCGGGCTCGCGCTTGCGGGTATAGACATTGCCACTGGCCAGCGTCTGGCCGTCGACCGGCTTTTCCATCCGGCGCAGCGACTGCGCCGGCGAGGCGACGAAACTGATCTGCCGATCGGTAGTGCCGGTCTCGCTGCCACGCATGAACACCGGGCCGGGCCGGCCCTGACGGAACTCCACCACGGTGGCGATCGCCGCCGAGCGCGGGTGCAACGTCACGTAGATGCCTTTGCCCACGAACTGGATGTCGGCCAGGAACGCCTGCGCCACGTTGTTCACCACCAGGCTGACCAGTTGCTGGCAGCCGGTGTCGGGGCAGGCGATCTCGCGCGGCGCACCAACCGGCTCGCGTCCGGCCATCTGCGTCAGCCGCACCATGCGCACCATCGCCGCCCTGGCCTGCGCCCGCGGCGAGACCAGCGGGATCGAGCCGAGCTGCGACTGCAGCGACAGTGGCGCGGCATCCTTCAAATCGGCGCCAGATGCCGACGGGCGCGGCGCCTGGGCGCTCGCCGGCATGCCGGCGAGACCGAGGCCCGCCAGCAGCGCCGCAACGCAGAGAGGCATGAGAATATTCATGTTAAACACTATACCACAACCGGAACCCACCCGCCACGCGCGGACTGCCGCGAATTATTCCGCGGCCACGCCGCGCCGGCGCCGCCGCTCCGGCCGCACCGGGGCTGGTGGCGGTGGTGCCACCGCCTCGTCCGGGCTGGCCAGCGCCGTCAGGATCGCCTCGCGCAGCTGGTTCAGCCGGCGCTCATTCTCCACTTTCAGCCCGAACACGTCCTTCACATAGAACACGTCCACCGCCCGCTGGCCGTAGGTGCTGACATGCGCCGAGGCGATTTGCAGCCCCTGTTCGCTGATCGCCGCG
>JBBQOT010000728.1:0-2032 GCA_038331165.1 Acetobacterales bacterium | reverse complement strand
GGTCGGTGCGGGTTTCGAGGCCGAGTTCCTCGGCGGCGTGGCGGACGATTTCGTGGGCGATGCGCTCGCCGGGGCCGTAGGCTTCGCGGGTGATGCCGATGCCGTCGAAGGTGCGTTCGCGCAGGGTGGCGAAGAGGCGGGTGGCGAGGTCGATGTCGGGGGTGATGTTGGGGCGCATCGGGTGTCTCCTGCGGCAAGTGGGGGCAGCGTGGCGGGTGGGCGGGGCTTTCGCAACCGGGGGCTTGGCGGCATAAGGCCAGGGTTTGCTGGAGGTGCGCCCATGTCCAAGCCTGTGCTGTTGGTTACCCGGCAGTTGCCCGATGCGGTGGCGGCGCGGGCGGCGCGCGAGTTCGAGGTGCGGTTGAACCAGCCGGATGTGCAGTGGGCGCCGGATGAGATCGTGACCTTGGCGCAGGGATGTGACGCGGTGCTGTGTTTCTCGACCGATCGGCTGGCGGCGGCGACGATTGCGGCGTTGCCTGGCTCGGTGCGGGCGATTGCGACGTGCTCGGTGGGGTATGACCACGTGGATGTGGCGGCGGCGCGGGCGCGCGGGATTGCGGTGGCGAACACGCCCGAGGTGCTGTCGGTGGCGACGGCGGAGATCGCGATGCTGCTGATGCTGATGGCGGCGCGGCGGGCGGGCGAGGGGGAGCGGCTGGTGCGCTCGGGGCAGTGGAAGGGCTGGGCGCCGATGCTGTTGCTGGGGGCGCAGATCAGCGGCAAGCGGCTGGGGATATTCGGCATGGGGCGGATTGGGCGTGAGCTGGCGAAGATGGCGCGCGGGTTCGGGATGACGATCCATTATCGCAATCGCAGCCGGCTGGCGGCGGAGTTGGAGATGGGCGCGGTGTATCATGACAACGACGCGAGCTTCCTGGCGCAGTGCGATGCGCTGGCGATGACGGCGCCGGGCGGGGCGGGCACGGCGAAGTGGCTGAATGCGGAGCGGCTAGGGATGCTGCCGCGCGGGGCGATCGTGGCCAACGCGGCGCGCGGGTCGCTGGTGGATGACGCGGCGTTGATCGAGGCGCTGCGGTCCGGGCAGGTGGGGTTCGCGGGGCTGGACGTGTACGACGGCGAGCCGAACCTGAACCAGGGGTATCTGGGCATGGAGAACGTGGTGCTGCTGCCGCATATGGGCAGTTCCACCACCCAGACGCGGGCGGCGATGGGGAATTTGTGCCTGGACGCCATCGCCACGGTGCTGGCGGGTGGCACGCCGGGGAATTTGATCGGCTGACCCCGCCGCCGGTCGCGCTGGCGGCGGGGTGTGCGGCTCAGTAGCGGCGGTAATTGCTGCGTTGGTTCTGGTCGTACAGGTAGCCGCCGGCACCGCCGACGCCTGCGCCAAGCAGGGCGCCGAGCCCGGCATTGCCGCTGAACGAGCCGATGATGCCACCCAGGGCGCCGCCGCCGAGGGCGCCGACCGCGGTCGTCTGCTGGGTCTGGTTCATGTTGGCACAGCCGGCGAGGCCGAGGCCGATGACGAGTACAAGGGCAGGACGAATTGAGCGCATGATGGCCTCCTTCATGTCAGCGACGTTGTGGCGCGGCTGGGCGGGACGGGCAGGGAAAGCGCGATTGTGCCCAGCGGAAGAAGCCGTCCAGCGCCGGCTCGCTGGCACGTTGCGGATTCTCCCGCGCCCACGCGGCAAAGCCGACGCCCGACTCGGCGATGCTCGGCCCCGGCGACGGCACGCAGTAGACCGGGTTGGAGCGGCCGCCGCGCGGATGCAGCAGGGTATGGTACTGGCCGGCGCTGGTCAGAAAGCCCTGGCAATAGGCGATGGCCTCCAGCCGCGGCACGCCACCCAAGGTGGGGTCGCAGACGGCTGCGAGGTCGCCGACCGTCTGGACATGATCGATGGCTGACGGCGCTGCGGGGCCGGACTGCGGCTGGGCCAGCGCGGCGCCCCCTGCCAGCAATACGGCACAGGCGGCAACGAGTGCGGTTCGCATTCTGGTGTCCCTTCACAAGGTGATGTGGATGGCCGCCAAGCGGAGTTTGCGGACATTTCGATACGTCGAC
>JBBQOT010000727.1:0-2045 GCA_038331165.1 Acetobacterales bacterium | reverse complement strand
GGGCAGGTCTTGCGCCGCCGCCACGCCCTCGCCCAGGGTCCGCAGACCCAGCAGGGCCTGATGGTCGTCGGCCGTCACCAGCGCGATGCTGGCCAACTGATAGGCGCGGGCGTAGCAGCGTCGCGCCTCGGCGATGTCGGGCCACAGACGAGGGCGGTAGTTGTTGTCGAACACCACCGCCGCGCCGCGCTCGCGCAGGGACTGCATCAACGCGAACAGGCGCTCGCGGCCGGCGGGCGGCAGTATGGCCAGGCTGATGCCACTGAGATACAGCGCATCCCATTGCGCGGCCGTGTCTTCCAGCGGCGTGCTCTCGGCCTCGAAATAGGCCTTGGCGGCGCTGGTGTCGCGCCAGTAGCTGAAGCTGCGCTCGCCCTTGGCGTCGACTTCGATCAGATACAGACCCGGCATCCTGCCCGGGATGCGCCGCACCAAGCTCAGGTCCAGCCCCTCGGCGGCCCAACGCTGCATCAGGCCGGCGCTGAGCGAGTCTTCGCCGAGGCCGGTGGCGTAGGCCACATGCAGGCCGTCGGCCGCGCCGCAGCGGGCGAGATAGACGGCGGTGTTGAGGGTGTCTCCGCCATAGCCCTGCTGCATCGCGCCGAAGGCCTGGCCCTGCAGCTCCAGCATGCACTCGCCAATCAAGGCGACCCTTTTTGTTCCTGCCTGCCCTGTCATGAAATCCTCTTGTTGAAACACCGTTTCGGGATTCTATCGAGCTGCGTCCCAGGCGTTCAGCAGGGCACACCCTAAGGGGCGCTCAAGCGGCGCGCGTATCACGCTATTGATGGTCGGCCAGCAGTTCCAGCGCACGCACCAGCGCCGCGCAGACGGCGGCAATGATTAGCGCCACGCTGATCGGGCGCGCCACCTGGATGGTCTGGCCGTCGCCGTTGCCGCCGACCTCGCGGCCGGACACGGGACACCGGACACCGGCGCGTACAGATATTCGCAAGCCAGTGCGTTGAGGTTCTGCGCGAATTGCTTGGTGGCCACCGGCGAGATCGGGTCGGCGGCCACGCCGGTGCTGCCAAACAAGACGCACTCGACATCGGGCGTGTGCGGCAGCACCTAGACAATGACCTCGGCCCGCTGGGCCACGGCCTGGCTGCGGTTCAGCCTTCACACCCAGTTCCATCCGGTCCGCCGGCCTTGCGCAGATTCGCCGCCATCGGCGTGCCCATGATGCCCAGGCCTATGAAGCCGAGTATTTGGCGCTCATCACACAGAACCCCTCAGACTTGAAACTTTTCGCACAGCGCCTGCGTGGCGGCGCGCAAGAGGCCCAGGTCGCTGCCGACGGCGACGAAGGTGGCGCCCATGGCCAGGTAGCGGCGCGCATCGGCCTCGACCCCGGCCAGGATGCCGACCGGCTTGCCGGCGGCGCGTACGGTGGCAAAGACGGTGGCTATCGCCGCCTGCACCTCCGGGTGGTTGGCGTTGCCCAGATGGCCCATACCGGCGGCCAGATCGGAGGGGCCAATAAAGATGCAGTCCGTGCCATCGACGGCCGCGATCTCGGCTGCTGCGGCGAGGCCGGCACGGCTCTCGATCTGCACCGCCACGCAAATCTGCTCGTTGATGCCCTCGAAATAGCCCGGCACGCTGCCATAGCGGTTGCTGCGCTGCGATACCGACACGCCGCGTATGCCCTGAGGCGGGTAGCGCGTGGCGGCGACCGCGCGGCGGGCGTCGTCGGCGCTCTCGACAAAGGGCACGAGGAAGTTGTAGAAACCGGCGTCCAGCAGCCGCTTGATCTCGACCGCGTTGTTGCTTGACGGTCGCACCACCGGCGCGCTGGTGCTACCTTTCAAGGCCATCAGCTGCGGGATGAAGCTGATCACATCATTCGGTGAATGCTCGCCGTCGAGCAGCACCCAGTCGAAGCCGGCCAAACCCAGCACCTCGGTGGTAATGGCATTGCCCAGCGAGCACCAGCAACCGATCAGCCGTTCGCCGGCCGCCAGGCGCTGGCGCAGGCTGTTGGGGAAGGGGCTGTAGGCGGTTGTGCTGCTCATGCGATGTCCTTGCTCAATCCAAATTGC
>JBBQOT010000726.1:0-2047 GCA_038331165.1 Acetobacterales bacterium | reverse complement strand
GCCCGAGTGTGCCGCCGCCCCGCGCCCCCGGCAACCCGCCGATTTGGTCGCGCCGCCCCATCGCGCTACCCTGCGCCGGAAACGCCCAGGGGAAGCCACCGCATGTTCACCACCCGCCCCGAGATCGCCGGCACTTTCGGTGTTGTCGCCACCACGCATTGGATCGCGTCCGCCGTCGCCATGGCGGTGCTGGAACGCGGCGGCAATGCGTTCGACGCGGCGGCGGCGGCCGGCTTCACCCTGCAAGTCGCCGAACCCCACCTCAACGGCCCCGGCGGCGACGCCCCCATCATCATTCACGACGCGAAAGCCGACCGGCAATACGTCATCTGCGGCCAGGGCGTGTCCCCCAGCACTGCCACGCCGGAAAAATTCGCAGCACTGGGCCTCGACCTCGTGCCCGGCACCGGCCTGCTGCCCGCCGTCGTGCCCGGCTCATTCGATGCATGGATGACCATGCTGCGCGATTGGGGCACGATGGAGTTCGCCGACATCATCGGCTATGCGATCGGCTATGCGAAGAACGGCATCCACCTGGTGCCGCGCATTCCCGCCGCCATCGAATCGATGCGCCCGATGTTCGAGCAGGAGTGGAAAACCTCCGCCGAGGTCTGGCTGCCCGGCGGCCAGGTTCCCGCCCCCGGCGCGCTGTTCCGCCGCCCCAAGCTGGCCGAAACCTGGCAACGCTTGGTGCGCGAAGCTGCCGGTGCCAGCCGCGAGGGCCGCATCGACAGCGTGCGCAACGCCTGGTACCGCGGCTGGGTGGCCGAAGCCATCGGCAACTTCTACGGCACGCACGACATCCTCGACTCGTCCGGCCGTCGCCATCGCGGCCTGCTCACCGCCGACGACATGGCGCGCTGGGCCGCCACGGTGGAAGACCCCATCGGCTACGACTACCACGGCACCACGGTGCTGAAGCCCGGTCCGTGGAGCCAGGGCCCCGCCCTGTTGCAAACCCTGGCATTGCTCAAGGGTTTCGACATCGCCGCCATGGACCCGAACGGCGCCGATTTCGTCCACACCGTGGTGGAAGCCTTCAAGCTCGCCTACGCCGACCGCGAGGCCTATTACGGCGACCCCGAGCATGTCGAAGTGCCGCTCGGCCACCTGCTGTCGGATGCCTACAACGCCGAGCGCCGCAAGCTGATCGGCAACACCGCCTCCAGCGACCTGCGCCCCGGCAGCGTCCCCGGCTTCACCCCGATGGTCGACCACGATGCAGTCAAGCGCATCGAACTCCTCACCCGCGCCCCGGGCATCGGCGAGCCGACAGTGGCCCGCCTCGGCGCCATGGGCGGCGATACCTGCCATGTCGACGTCATCGACCGCTGGGGCAACATGGTCAGCGCCACCCCCTCGGGCGGCTGGCTGCAATCCTCGCCGGTGATCCCCGAGCTCGGTTTCCCGCTGTCCACCCGCGGCCAGATGTTCTGGACCCAGCCCGGCCACCCCAACAGCGTGGCCCCGCGCAAACGCCCGCGCACCACGCTGTCGCCCAGCATGGCCCTGCGTGACGGGAAAGCCTGGCTCAGCTTCGGCACCCCCGGCGGCGACCAGCAGGACCAGTGGCAGACGGTGATGCTGCTGCGCATGCTGCACCACAACCTGAACATCCAGCAGTCGATCGACGCGCCCAACTTCCACACCGAGCACTGGCCCAGCAGCTTCTGGCCGCGCGTCGCCCGCCCGAACAAGACGGTGATCGAGGGCCGCTTCGACCCCGCCGTGCTGGCCGAACTCAACGCACGCGGCCACGACGCCAGCATGGGCGAAACCTGGAGCGAAGGCCGCCTGTCCGGCGCACGGCTGGAACCCGACGGGCAGATGTACGCGGGTGCCAACCCACGCGGCATGCAGGGCTACGCGATCGGACGGTAGTCGATCCAGCAGCAGATTAGGGCCGGAGGCGGAATAAGCAAGGCGGGGGCTTCGCCCCTCGACCCCACCAAGTCCGGAGCGCGCCTTCGCGCGACGGCCGTCGCCCTTGGAACCCCTGACTTGAGTGTTGTTTGGGGAAGGGGGCCATCGGGATGTTTCAACCACC
>JBBQOT010000725.1:0-2047 GCA_038331165.1 Acetobacterales bacterium | reverse complement strand
GACACGGCAATCGGGTCCCAGAAGCAGCCGATGTCGCCGACAATGCCGGCGGCGGCGCGCCCAGCGACAGCACCTTCGTGCTGCGCCGTCTGGTGGAGCGCGGCGTGACCAATGCCGCCATCGGCTGCTTCTGGGACCCGATTGCCGTGTCGTTCTGCGCCGAGGCGGGGGTGGGCGCGAGTTTCGATCTGCGGATCGGCGGCAAGGCGGGCCCGGTGTCGGGCCAGCCCATCGACCTGCGGGTGACGGTGCGGGCGATCGTGGAGGGCCACACCCAACGCGGCTTGTCTGGCGGGCGGGCGCAGTACGGCAGCAGCGCCTGGGTGGAAGCACCAATGGATAAAGCGGGGGGCATCCACATCATCCTGACCAGCAAGCGCCAACAGGTGTTCGACCCCGATGCCTTCACCGGCACCGGCTGCACGTTGGCCGACAAGAAAATCGTCGTGGTGAAGTCGATGCAGCATTTCTACGCCGGCTTCGCACCAATCGCCCGCGCCGTGCGCTATGTCGCCGCACCTGGCACCGTCGGCGCGGATTTCGTCGGGCTGCCCTACACCAAGGTGACGCGCCCGTTCTGGCCGCGGGTGGCCGACCCGTTTGCCTGACGAGGCGTCCGCATGACCGAAACCGCGACACGCACGCGCTACCGGGTGGACGGCATGGATTGTGCCGCCTGTGCCGCCAAGATCGACACCGCCGTGCGCCGCGTGCCGGGCGTGGTCGATGTGTCGGTCTCGGTGTCGGCCGCGACCATGGTGGTGCACCACGACGCCGATGGCGTGCTCGCCGTGGTCGAGCGCCAGGTGACGCGGCTGGGCTATGGGTTGGCCTCGCTGGGCGCGGTCGGGGCGGTGGTCGTCGATGCCGGTGCGATGGCGCCGCCGGTGCCGCCGGCGGCAGCCGCGTGGTGGCAAAGTCGCAAGGCCACAGTGGTGCTGGCGTGTGCGGCGGCATTGGCGGCGGCCTTCGTGGCCGGGTGGGTGGCGCCCGAGGCCGCACCATGGGCGTTTGCCGCGGCGATGCTGGTGGGGCTCGGCCCGATCGCGCGCCGGGCCTTGTTGGCAGCGCGTGCGGGCACGCCGTTCTCGATCGAGACACTTATGGTGGTGGCCGCTGTCGGCGCCGTCGCGATCGGGGCCGTCGAGGAGGCGGCGAGCGTGGTGCTGCTGTTCCTGGTTGGTGAAATGCTGGAGGGCGTGGCCGCCGGGCGGGCGCGCGCGGGCATCCAGTCGTTGGCCGCGCTGCTGCCGCGCACTGCCCTGGTGGAGCGCGACGGCGTGCTAAACGAAGTGCCGGCCGCCCGGCTGGCGGTGGGGGAGGTGATCCTGGTGCGCCCCGGCGATCGCATCGCCGCCGACGGCTTGGTGCTGGAAGGCGATGGCGCGGTGGACGAGGCGCCGGTGAGCGGCGAGAGCGCCCCGGTCGCCAAGACTGCGGGTGATACCGTGTTCGCCGGCACCGTCAACGGCGCCGCGGTGCTGCGGGTGCGGGTGACCGCGGCGGCATCGGACAACACCATCGCCCGCATCGTGCGCCTGGTGGAGGAGGCGCAGGAGCAGCGCGCGCCGACCGAGCGGCTGATCGACCGCTTTGCACGCTGGTACACGCCCACGGTGATGGGGTTGGCGCTGCTGGTGGCGGTGCTGCCACCACTGGTCTTCGATGGCGACTGGCACGGCTGGATCTACAAGGGCTTGGCGCTTTTGCTCATCGGCTGCCCCTGTGCGCTGGTGATTTCCACTCCGGCGGCGATCGCCGCGGGGCTGTCGGCCGGCGCGCGGCGCGGGTTGCTGGTGAAGGGCGGCGCGGCGCTGGAGCGGCTGGGGCAGGTGACCATGGTCGCTTTCGACAAGACCGGCACGCTGACGCGCGGGCGGCCCGAGGTGACTGATGTGGTGGCCTTTGCGCTGCCGGCGCGCGAGGTGTTGCGGCTGGCGGCCGGGTTGGAGGCAGGGTCGAGTCATCCGCTGGCGGCCGCCATCGTGGCCTCGGCGGCGGAGGACGCGCTGCCGGTGCCGCGGGTGGAAGGGGGCGCGGCACTGGC
>JBBQOT010000724.1:0-2049 GCA_038331165.1 Acetobacterales bacterium | reverse complement strand
TTATCACTGCGCGAGCGCGATTTCGTCGCCGCCGCGCGGGTGGTCGGCATGCGGCCGCTGGAGATCGCCTTTCGAGAAGTGCTGCCGAATGCGCTGTCGCCGGTGGTGTCGTTGGCGGCGGTGATCGTGGCCGCCGCGGTGCTGATCGAGGCGGCGCTCAGCTTCCTGGGGTTTGGCGACCCGAACCTGGTGACGTGGGGCAGCATGATCGCCGAGGGGCGCACGGTGCTGCGCCGCGCGCCCTACCTGTCGATCATTCCGGGCATCGGGCTGGTGCTGACGGTGCTCGCGGTGCACCTGACCGGGCGTGGGGTGGCGGCGGCGCTGCGGGCGCGGCGGGTGCTGGCATGACGTTCCTGGCGGTGCGCGGGCTGGGCGTGAGCTATGGCGGCGTGGCGGCGCTGGCGGGGGTGTCGCTGACGTTGGCAGCCGGGCGACGGCTGGCGGTGCTGGGGGAAAGCGGTTCGGGAAAATCCACCCTGGCGATGGCGGTGTGCGGGCTGTTGCCGGCCGGCGCCGTGATGGCGGGGGAGGTTTCGTTCCCGTTGCTTGGTGCGCCCGTGCTGGGGCGCGATATCGGCGTGGTGTTCCAGGACCCCGGCGGCAGCCTCAACCCGGTGCTGACGATCGGCGAGCAGATCGCCGAGGTTGCGGTGGTGCATCGCGGGCTGTCATGGCGGGCGGCCGCGGCGCAGGCGGCGCGGCTGCTCGACCGGATGGGCATTGCCCAGGCCACATCGGCCCTGCGCCGCCATCCGCACGAATTCTCCGGCGGGCAACGCCAGCGGATCGCGCTGGCCGCCGCATTGGCGGCCGACCCGGTGCTGCTGGTGGCCGACGAGCCGACCAGTGCGCTGGACACTGTACTGCAGCAACAGTTGATAGAACTGCTTGACCAGTTGGTGCGCGAGCGCGGGTTGACCTTGCTGTTCGTGACCCACGACATCGCGCTGGCCTCGATGCTCGCCGACGAGGTGGCGGTGCTGTACGCTGGAGGTTTGCTGGAGACCGGCGTGGTGGGCACCGTGTTCCGAACGCCGGCACATGCCTACACGCGGGCGCTGCTGGCGGCACGGCTTGACCTCGACACGCCGCTCCGCGGGCGCCTGCCGGAAATCGCGGCGGATTTCTCCGTCGTGGTCCCGCATGGCTGAGGCGTTGCTGCAGGTGCGCGGGCTGCGCAAACGCTTTCAGCGCGCCGGCAGCGACGTGTTGGCGCTCGACGACGTGGACTTGGATGTTGCCGCGGGCACCACGGTGGCGCTGGCCGGGGCGTCGGGTTCCGGCAAATCAACCCTGGCGCGCTGCGTGCTGCGCCTGACCGAACCCGATGCCGGAGCGGTGCGTTTCGATGGCGTCGATCTACTGGGGCTCGGCGCGGCGGCGTTGCGCGCGCGACGGCCAGGGTTGCAGATGGTGTTCCAGGACCCGGCCGCCTCGTTCAACCCGCGCGCGACGGTGGGCCGCGTGCTGGCCGATCCCTTGCGCGTGCATGGGCTGGCGCCGCGGACGGAATGGCGGGCGCGGGCGCTGGCGTTGCTCGACATGGTGCGGCTGCCGGGCACACTGCTGGACCGACGGCCGCATGAACTGTTTGGCGGACAGCAACAGCGCGTGGCGATTGCGCGCGCGCTGGCGACGGCGCCGAAGCTGGTGGTCCTGGACGAACCGGTGTCGGCGCTGGACGTGTCGGTGCGTAACGCGGTGCTGAACCTGCTGATGGATCTGCAGGAGAAAACCGGCGTGGCGTATCTGCTGATCTCGCACGACCTGGCAGTGGTGCGGGCGGTGGCGCGCGAGGTGGCGGTGATGGAGGGCGGGCAGATCGTGGAGCGCGGCATAGTCAGTGAGGTCTTCGCCCGACCGCAGGCAGCGGCGACGCGCGCGTTGCTGGCGGCAGTGCCCAGGTTGGTGGTGGGGTAGATCCGCGCCCAGAATTCAAATCGTTGACCGGTATAGCAAGGCAAGGCCAGGGCGTTTCCCTGGACCCACCACGGGCCGAGCCCCAGGACCTCCAAATAAAAAAAAATTGTTTACAAAAGCCCCCCC
>JBBQOT010000723.1:0-2052 GCA_038331165.1 Acetobacterales bacterium | reverse complement strand
CGCTGCGTCGGCAACCGGCTGGCCGAAATGCAGCTGAAAATCCTGTGGGAAGAAATCCTCGCGCGCTTCCCCAGCATCGACGTGGTCGGCCCGGTGAAGCGCGTGTTCAGCAACTTCGTGCATGGCATCGATGAAGTGCCGGTCATTATTCCCCGCCGATACTGAGGGCGCGGCGTCCGGATGCGGTATTAATTTGTTATCGTAACAAATTGAACGTAATCCGACAGCTTCGGCCGGATCGGCAAAAATCGACACGCGCCCGCTGGGACCGAGAACGGCACCTGGGGGAGCGGGGGGCGAGATAGATCGGCCGGCGCCGGTTGCAGCTTTGAGTGCAGCGGGCGGATGCCCAAGATGCAGGCGAAGGGGCGAAAGATGCGGGGGGCCATGGCTGCCGTAGCCGGCCCTTCGGCCATCTCTGTGCCAGCGTGCTGGAGTTTGAGCGGCGAATGCGATTGCGCGGTCGGGCGAACGACGCGGACCTGCCGGACATGGCCTTCGGGCGGACGGGCGGGAGAGGGGACAGGGGTGTCGGTGGGTGCTTTCGCGCTGGCGGGAGGGGCGAGGTCGCCCGACTTCCACGCCGCCAGCATGTGCTCCAGGCTGGCGCAGAGCTGCGCCAGCGCGGCCAGAATCAGGACGTGCAGAGCCGCCACCACCCCGGCTTCGGCAGAAAGCCGGGCGGCGTCCGAACGGAATCCCGCCTGGATGGCGGCGACTTGGCCGACCAGGGACTGGGTGGGGTTTGTTGACATGCGGGCATACTAACTAACTTTGCAGGCCGCTGCAAGCGCGAAATTGCGGGCGTGGAACGCCGAGAGTTTTTTGGCTGCGCCAGCAGCCCGAAATTGATTCTTCGGTTCGACTGATGGCATCTGGCACTGTCACTAAAGGTAATGGGATCAAAGGGTCTCTGACCCTTTGCGGGTCGAGGGCAGAGCCCTCGCCTTCCTTATCTTCGCGCTTTTGGCGAAAAGCCCTTGCTTTGCCTGGCGCCTAGTTTCTAGCGCGATGCCGCCGCAACCCCACGCGAAGTGCGGCCATATGAAACCCAAGCTGCGCTCCGCCATAGGGCACCGCGGGCCGCACCGGGCACGCCACCCGTGACGCACACCCCCCGCTCAAACAACCATCGCCCGCCGCCCCGTCCAGATGCCCGGCACAGCCCGCCACGTCATACAACCCGGCCGAAAACGCCCCCACCGGACAGGCTGACAGGCACGGCCGCGCACACCCTTCGCACGGCGAGCGCACCGCCGGCAGCGCGACCAACGCCACACGCTGCCGCAGCACCAGCGCCCCGCGATAGGCGTGCCACAGCCCCCAATCGGGATGGATCAGCAACCCCAGCGGCGAGGGCGACAACCCTTCGGCCCGCATTGCCCAGCGCTGGAACGGCAGGAAGGGCGGCCCCTCGCCGGGGTGCAGCACCACGGCGCCTAGCCGCGCCGCCGCGTCACCCAGCGTCCGCCGGGTCCAGCGGTCCAGCGGATCGCGCTGCGCGTCGCCGAACTCGGCCGAGGCAGCGAAGGCCGGCCACTGCGTCCCCCCGGTCCAGCCCACCAGCACCAGCGTGCCGGCGGGCGCGCCGTCGGCCAGCGCCGGCACGCCGTCACCGGGCTCCGGATAGAACGCCCCACGCACTGCCATGCAGGCGGGGTCGAGGACCGCAGCGATAAGTCCGGGATCAGCAAGGGAGAATCCGATCGCCCTAGCCCTGCGGCACCGACATGCGCGCCAGGGTGCCGACATCGTTGCAGGTGTCGATCGCCAGCACCGCATCGGCCAGTGCCGCACTGCGCTCCACCCCCAGCACCGCATCGACCAAGCCGGCGAACTTCGCCCGCAGCTCAGCTTCCGACAGGAAATTGTCCGGCTCCCCCTTCGGCACCACCACGGTCTTGGAGAAGCTGGTCCCGCGCGCCCGAACCGTCACCTTGCCCGACATATTGGCCGGGAACTCCGCCTCGATCTCCGGATCGTCCTCGCACACCACCTTCGGCAGCAGCGCCCGGATCACCGGGTTCTGCAACTCCGCATACGAATCCCACC
>JBBQOT010000722.1:0-2053 GCA_038331165.1 Acetobacterales bacterium | reverse complement strand
GAAGGCCCCTCGGTCAACGGCACCGTGAAGATGCTCCAGGCACTGACCGAACGCGGCGAACGCATCGACCATTGCGTCGTGGGCGAACCGACCAGCCAGCGGCGCGTCGGCGACACGCTGAAAATCGGCCGCCGCGGTTCGTGCACCGGCCGCCTACGCGTGCTGGGCGCCCAGGGCCATGTCGCCTACCCGCACAAGGCCGACAACCCCATCCCCAAGCTGGTCGCCATTCTCGCTGCGCTGATCGCGCGTCGGCTCGACGAGGGCACGGACCATTTCGAGCCATCGAACCTCGAAATCACCACGGTCGATGTCGGCAACCCCGCCACCAATGTCATCCCGGCGGACGCCCGCGCCGTCTTCAACATCCGCCACAACGATCTCCAGTCGGGAGCGGACCTCGAACGCTGGGTGCGCAGCGTCTGCGACGCGGTGATGGCGGCCCAAGGCGGCGCCTACGAGCTCGACTGGACGATCGGCGGCGACGTCTTCCTCACCGCGCCCGGTGCCTTCACCGCCCTGCTCGCCGAGGCCGTCACCGACGTCACCGGCGCTGTGCCCGAATTCTCCACCGGCGGCGGCACGTCGGACGCCCGCTTCATCAAGAACTATTGCCCCGTCGCCGAGCTCGGCCTGGTCGGGGAGAGCATGCACAAGGTGGACGAACAGGTCTCCCTCGCCGACATCGCCACGCTGACCGCGATCTACACCCGCGTGCTGGAACGCTATTTCGACAACGGCGCGGCCCCGGACTGACCATGGCGATCGGCGTCTTCGATTCCGGGGTCGGCGGCCTCTCCGTCCACCACCGGCTGGTGGAGCGGCTCCCAACAGCCGATTTCATCTACCTCGCCGACCAGGCGCATACGCCCTATGGCGGCCGCCCGGGGCCGGAGATCGTCGAGCTCACCCGGCAGGGGTGCGAGCGCCTGTTCGAGGCCGGCGCCAGCCTTGTCATCCTCGCCTGCAACACCGCCTCCGCCATCGCCCTGCGCCGCCTCCAGCAGACCTGGCTGCCCGGCTACCGCAAGGCGCTCGGCCGTCCGGTCAACGTGCTCGGCATCATCGTGCCCACCATCGAGGCGGCGACCGGCCGCCCCTGGCAGCACGAGGTGGAGCGCCGCGCGGAAAAGATCGAAAAACTCGATGTGCTCGGCATCTTCTGCACCGCCGCCACCGCCAACAGCCGCGTCTACGAGATCGAGATCGACAAGCGCCGCGACGACGTCGCCGTCTTCACCGAAGCCTGCCCGACGCTCGCCGGCCTGATCGAGCAGGGCGCGGGGGCGGTCGAACTCGCCAAGACCGTCGAAAAACACGTCGAGGCCCTACGCGCCCGCCTCGGCCGCCACCCCGATCGCGCCATCCTGGGGTGCACCCATTACGAGATCGTCGCCGACATGTTCCGCGCCGCATTGCCCCTCGGCACGCCGCTGATCCACCAGCCCCAGGCGACGGCCGATGCGATCGCCCTCTACCTCGCCCGCCACACCGAATACGACCCCGGCACATCAGGCACCCGGCGCTTCCTCACCACCGGCACCCCCGGCCCCCAAAGCGGCCTCGTCGAAGCCTTCTGGGGCGCCCCGCTCACCTTCGACGCCGCGTAGCGTTGCTCGGCTGCTGTTCTGCCCCCAGCGCCAGCAAAGCTGGCGCGGTACGGGCGAAGGGGGCAAGGCGCGCTTCAGCGCGCGAAGACTGGCGGTGTTTGCCATTTCGCGCCCTATTGGGCGCGACCCCCTTCCGCCCTTCGGGCACCTTCCCCCAGCATCCGCTGCGCAGATGCTGGGGGAAGGCTAACGACACCGCGAAACCGCACCAATTTCCTTGTAAAGCATTGATTATAAATAATAATCAAAAACAAAATCGAAACGCTCACGCATAATCCACCTGCATCAGCGTCAACCCATCCGGCGGCGCCACCGGCCCGCAGCGGCTCCGGTCCCGCGCCGCCAGCGCCGCGCCGATCTCCTCCGGCGCCCAGCGCCCTTCGCCGACCAGCTTCAGCGACCCCGCAAAGGCCCGCACCTGGCTGTGCAGGAACGACCGCGCC
>JBBQOT010000721.1:0-2055 GCA_038331165.1 Acetobacterales bacterium | reverse complement strand
CGTCCAGGCGGTCGATCATCGACAGCCACGTCTCGAACCAGTCGTCACCCATCAAACCAATTCCGAACCCTGCGATCCGACGATTTTGCCATTGATCAACAGAAATCGCAATAAGAGCGTAAATATAAGAAAATAAATGGGTTTCCAAAGGCCGTCGGCCTTTGGCGGGTCGAGGGCAGAGCCCTCGCCTTCCTTACCTTCGCGCGGCTGGGCCGAAGCCCTGGTCGTCCTACGCAACCAGCCGCCGCAACGCGGCAATCGTCTCGGCACTTGCCCAGTCGATCGCGCCTTCCACTCTGCCCTGCTCGCGCCCCTGCCGGTCGATGATCAGTGTCGTCGGCAAGCCCCGCGCGCCCCAGGCCCGCCCCGCCTCGCCACGGGCATCCAGCAGCACCGGCAGCGCGTCGATGCCGTTGGCGGCGAAGAAGCGGCGCACCACCGCGGCGCCGCCACGGTCGCTGGACAGCGGCAGCACCAGAATCCCCGCGGCGGCGACCTTTCGCGCCAAGTCCTGCAACTCCGGCATCTCCGCCACGCACGGCACGCACCAAGTGGCCCACAGGTTCACCACCAGCCCTTGCCCGGCGTAGTCGCTCACCGCGCGCGCATTGCCGTCGGCGTCCTGAAACTGGGCGTCGGCCAGCGTGCGGGGTGTGGCGTGGCGGATCAGGTCGGCGATCGACCCGACCTTCACCGGCGGCGGGCCGGGCACCGCGCCCGCCACCAAAGTGTGAACAAGCGGGGCGTCAGGTTTGCGCAGGAAGGCCACGGCGGCTAGGGTCCCGGCCGCCGCAACCCCGCCAGCGGCCAGCAGCGCGCGGCGGGTTGCTGTGTTCATGCGAAACGCCCTTTCAGATGAGTCTGCCCGGTGACCGATACGCCCGACCCGCGCCCCGACTTGCGCCCCGACCTGCGAAACGTCCAGTCAAACGCCCAGTGGGGCGGCCGCTTCGCCGCCGGACCATCGATGGTCATGCAGGAGATAAATGCCTCGATCGGCTTCGACCGCAAGATGTGGCGCCAAGACATCCGCGGCTCGCTCGCCCATGCCGCCATGCTGGTGAAGCTCGGCATCCTCACGGTGCAGGACCAGTCCGATATCGCGCGCGGATTGGCGGAGATCGCCGCCGAGATCGACGCCGGGAAATTCCAGTTCGACGAGGCGCTGGAAGACATTCACATGAACATCGAGGCGCGGCTCACCGAGCGCATCGGCGACGCCGGCCGCCGCCTGCACACCGGGCGCAGCCGCAACGACCAGGTGGCGACCGATTTCCGCCTGTGGGTGCGCGACGCGATCGACGGCCTCGACGCCCAGCTCGCCGACCTGATGACGGCGCTGGCCACCCGCGCCGCCGCCCACGCCGCCGACCCGATGCCCGGCTTCACCCATCTGCAAACCGCCCAGCCGGTGACCTTCGGCCATCATCTGCTCGCCTATGTGGAAATGCTGGCGCGCGACCGCGGCCGGCTGGCCGATTGCCGCCGCCGCCTGAACGAATGCCCGCTGGGTTCAGCGGCACTCGCCGGCACCTCCTTCCCGCTCGACCGCGAAATGACCGCCGCGGCGATGGGGTTCGACCGGCCGACCGCCAATTCGCTCGACGGCGTGTCCGATCGCGACTTCGCGCTGGAGTTCCTGTCGGCCGCGGCGATCTCAGCCATGCACCTGTCGCGCTTCGCCGAGGAAATCGTCATCTGGTGCAGCGCGCCCTATCGCTTCATCCGCCTGTCCGACGCCTTCACCACCGGTAGCTCGATCATGCCGCAAAAGCGCAACCCCGATGCCGCCGAACTCGTCCGCGCCAAAACCGGGCGCATCAACGGCGCCCTGGTCGGGCTGCTGACCGTCATGAAGGGCCTGCCGCTGGCCTATGCCAAGGATATGCAGGAAGACAAGGAACCGGTCTTCGACGCTGCCGAGGCCTGGGCGCTGGGCCTGGCCGCCACCGCCGGGCAGGTGCGCGACATGACGCCGAACCTGGCGCGGATGCGTGAATTCGCCGGCTCCGGCTTCGCCACCGCAACCGACCTCGCCGATTGGCTGGTGCGGGT
>JBBQOT010000720.1:0-2056 GCA_038331165.1 Acetobacterales bacterium | reverse complement strand
CCGACCTGCGCGCCTTCGAACCAATGGACTACGCCCGCGGGCTGGTCGGCACTTGATTTCCAATGACCCTCAACCAGAAAGGCCAGGGCTTTGCCCTGGACCCACCAGGGGCCGAGCCCCTGGACCTCATATTATTGAAATAAAATGGGTTTCCAAAGGCCGTCGGCCTTTGGTGGGTCCAGGGCAAAGCCCTGGCCTTTCTGGTTGAGGGTCATTGGAAATCAAGTGCCAACGAGGCCGCGGGCGTAGTCCATTGGTTCGAAGGCGCGCAGGTCGGCGGCTTGTTCGCCTACGCCGACGGCGTGCACCGGTAGCCCGTAGGCTTCGGCGAGGGCGACGACGATGCCGCCGCGGGCGCTGCCGTCGAGTTTGGTGACGACCAGGCCGGTGATGTTCACCATTTCCTTGAACACGCCGACTTGCTGGATGGCGTTCTGGCCGGTGGTGGCGTCGAGCACCAGGAGGACGGAATGCGGGGCCGCGGGCACTTGTTTTTTCATCACGCGGATGATTTTTGCCAGCTCGTCCATCAGGGCGGCCTTGTTGTGCAGGCGCCCGGCGGTGTCGACCAGCAGCACGTCGATGCCTTCGGCGCGGGCGCGGGTCAGTGCGTCGAAGGCCAGGCCGGCGGCGTCGGCGTTGGCTGCGGCGGCGCTGACCACCGGGGTGCCGGTGCGGTTGCCCCAGACCTGTAGCTGTTCCACCGCAGCGGCGCGAAACGTGTCGCCGGCGACCAGCATGGGCTTGAGGCCTTGCTCGCGGTACTGCTGGGCCAGCTTGCCGATGGTGGTGGTTTTGCCGGTGCCGTTGACGCCGACCACCAGCACGACATGCGGCTTGAGGCTGCGGTCGATCGCCAGGGGGTGGGCGACGGGGGCGAGGATGGCGGCGATCTCCTCGGCCAGCGCGGTTTTGATCTCGGCGTCGGTCACTTCGCGGCCGAAGCGGGTGCGGCGGAAATTGGCGATGATGCGGGTGGCGACCTCGGTGCCCAGGTCGGCGGCGATGAGCACGTCTTCCAGTTCTTCCAGTGCGGCGTCGTCGAGCGTGCGCTTGGTGAAGACGGCGGAAATGCCCTGGGTCAGCTTCTGGGTGGAGCGGGCGAGGCCCTCTTTCAGCTTGGAGAAGAATCCGAGGGCCATCAGGCGGGTTCCGCGAGCAGGTGGTCGGCGTGGGCGGCGGTGACGCGGGCGTGCAGCACCTGGCCAGGGGTGATGGCGTGCGCCGGAAAGCGAACCGGGGCGAAGTGTTCGGAGTGGCCGCCGGTGGCGGTTTCGGCCAGCACGGCGATGGTGTGGCCGAGCTGGGTTGCGAGGAAGTCGTGCGCGGCGGCGGCACCGGCGGCGCGCAGCCGGGCGGCACGTTCGCGGCGCAGGGGCACCGGCACCGCGGGCATGCGGGCGGCGGGTGTGCCGGGGCGTTCGCTGTAGGGGAAGACGTGCACGAAGGGGATTTTTCCGGTTTGCACGAAATCCAGCGTCTCGGCGAAAAGTGCCTCGGTCTCGGTTGGAAATCCGGCGATCAGGTCGGCGCCGATGGCGATGCCGGGGCGCAGGGCACGGGCGCGGGCGATGATGTCGAGTGCGGGTTGGCGCAGGTGGCGGCGCTTCATGCGCTTGAGGATGAGGTCGCTGCCGGCCTGGATGGACAGATGCAGATGCGGCATCAGGCGGGGTTCGTGCTCGATCAGGCGCCAGAGGTCGTCGTCGATGGCGGCCGGGTCGATGGATGACAGGCGCAGGCGCGGCAGATCGGGGACGGCTGCGAGCAGGCGGCGGACCATCTGGCCGAGGCTGGGGCGGCCCGGCAGGTCGGGGCCGTAGCTGGCGATGTCCACCCCGGTGAGGACGATTTCGCGGTAGCCGGTGGCAACGAGGGTGCGCACCTGCTCGGCGATGGCGCCGATCGGGACCGAGCGGTTGGGGCCGCGGCCGAAGGGGATGATGCAGAAGGTGCAGCGATGGTCGCAGCCTTGCTGGACCTGGACGAAGGCGCGGGCACGGCCGGCGAATTCGGTGACCAGGTGGGCGGCGGTTTCCTTCGCGGCCATGATGTC
>JBBQOT010000719.1:0-2067 GCA_038331165.1 Acetobacterales bacterium | reverse complement strand
GGGGCCGGCGAGCAGCAGGGCGGTGGCGGCGATTTCGTCCGCGGTGCCGAAGCGGCCGGCGGGCAGCCTTGCTTCGAACGCGCGGCGCCATTCGGGGCTGTTGCGCGCCACCAGGTCGGTGTCGATCGGACCGGGGGCGATGGCGTTGACGCGGATGCCCTTGGGTGCCGCTTCCCACGCCAAGGCACGGGTGAAGCCGGCGATGCCGGCCTTGGCGGCGCACTAGGGGGTGATGTCGGGCCCGCCCTTGATGCCGAGCTGGCTGGCGACGTTGATGATGCAGCCGCGGCCGCGCGCCAGCATGGCGGGGTAGACGTTTTGGGCCATGAAGAACATCCCCTTCAGATGCGTGTCGAGGATGAAATCGAAATCCTGTTCCGTCATCTGTTCAAAGGGTTTGCTCACGTTGCTACCGGCATTGTTGAACAGGATGTCGATGGCGCCGAGCTGTTCGGCCACCCAGGTGGCAAAGGCACGGCCGGCCGCGAGGTCGGACACGTCGCAGGCGCGCTGCACCACGCGACGGCCGAGGGCTGCTATCTCGGCGGCTGTTTCGGCGGCCTGGTCGTCGTCGGCGAGGTGGCAGAAGCCGATATCGGCGCCCTCGCGGGCAAAGGCCAGCGCCGTCGCCCGGCCGATGCCGCGCGAGCCGCCGGTGATCAGCGCCACTTGTCCAGCCAACTGCATGTTTGCCTCCTGCGATGTGAGAGGGCGATCATGGCACGCGCGGCGCGGGCCGCGAACCGGAGGGGCGGGGGATGCTGGGCGCACTGGCGGTGGCGGCGGGGGGAGCGGCGGGCAGCCTGTTGCGCTATTGGGCGACGCTGGCCGCGGCACGGGTCGGCTGGGTAGCGTTTCCCTGGAGCACCATCGCCATCAACGTGGTGGGCAGCTTCGTCATCGGCTGGGTCGCCACCGCCACCATGCCAGGCGGAGCCAGCCCGGCCAGCCATGAGGCGCGGCTGCTGGTGATGACCGGGCTGTGCGGCGGCTTCACCACCTTCTCGGCCTTCAGCCTGCAGACACTGGACCTGCTGCGCGCCGGCGACTGGACCGGCGCGGCGGCGAATGTTCTGCTCTCGGTGATGCTGTGCCTCGCCGCCGTTGCCCTGGGGCATTGGATGGCGATGCAGGCGACCTGACCGAGCGGAGTGCACCGATGTCCGATGCCGAGCTGTTGTTCATGTCCGCTGCCCGGGCCGCGGCGCTGATCCGCGCGGGGAAACTTTCGCCGGTGGCGTATGTCGATGCGGTGCTCGCCGGCATCGCGCGGGCCAATCCGCGGCTCAACGCCTTCTGCCATGTGATGGTCGAGGAGGCGCGGCGGGATGCCATTGTGGCTGAGCAGGCGGTGCGCCGCGGCGACGCGCTCGGCCCGTTGCATGGCGTGCCGGTCAGCATCAAGGACCTGGTTGAGGTGGCCGGGGTGCCGTTCCGCCGTGGCACCGCGATCTTTGCCGATGCGATTGGCCAAAACGACGACATCGTGGTGCGGCGCCTGCGCGCGGCCGGGGCCATCGTGATCGGCAAGACCACCACGCCGGAGTTCGGCGTGAAGGCGCTGACTGACGGGCCGAGTTTCGGCATCACCCGCAATCCGTGGAACCTCGAGCGTACCCCGGGAGGATCGTCCGGAGGTGCCGCGGCGGCGGTGGCGGCAGGGCTGGGGCCGTTGGGGCTGGGCACCGACGGGGCTGGCTCGATCCGCGGTCCGGCGGCCGCCTGCGGTCTGGTCGGGCTGAAGCAGACGCTGGGCGTGGTGCCGCGCGAAGACCCGGCCGACGCGCTGGGCAACACCAGCTATGCCGGGCCGATCACCCGCACGGTGACCGATGCGGCGATCATGCACGCGGTGCTGGCGGGCGATGGCGCCCCTGCCCCGCTCAGCCGCGATCCCTGGGCGATCACCCCGGCGCCACAGGGGCGGCTGCGGCCGGGACTGATCGGCGCTGAGGCGAACGGGCTACGCCTGGGCTACTTTCCGCGCTGCGCCAATCCGCTGGTGGCCGCCGACGTCACCGCCAACACCGATGCCATGCTGGCCACGCTCGGCGATCTCGGCGCCGA
>JBBQOT010000718.1:0-2079 GCA_038331165.1 Acetobacterales bacterium | reverse complement strand
GAAGCCACCGCCGAACGCCTGTTTGGCGATTACGTCACCCCCAAGCACCTGGCCGCCGCCGAGCAGGGTGACTTCGCCGCCGACGCCTGGCGCGCCATCGAGGAAGCGGCCCTGCCCCGCGCCCTGGTTGCGGAGGAGGCGGGCGGATTCGGCATGCCCGCGGCCGAAGCCCTTACTATTTTACGTGTCGCAGGCAAGCACGCGGTGCCGCTGCCGCTGCCCGAAACCATGGCTGCCAGTTGGCTCCTCGCCGGCGCCGGCCTCATCATCCCCGACGGTCCCCTGAGCATCGCGCCGGTCGTCAAGGGCGAGGTGCTGACGTTGGAACGTCGTGGCGCGGGCTGGCATCTAGCCGGCAAGGCCACGCGGGTCCCCTGGGGAAGCTGCGCCATGGCGGTTGCAGTGCTGGTGGTGCACCAGGGAACGCCGATGGTTGCTCTGGTGCCGCGCGCCGCAGTGGAAGTTCCCCAGGGCAGCAACCTCGCCCGCGAGCCGCGCGACACCCTGACCTTCGCCGTTACTCTGCCGGCCGAGGCCGTCGCCCCCGCCGCTTCGGGGGTCGATCCGGCGTCGCTACGTGCCCTGGGGGCGGCAATGCGCAGCCTGCAGATGGCCGGCGCCGTGGCGCGGCTGCTCGACATGACAACCCGTTATGCGCTCGACCGCACGCAGTTCGGCAAGCCGATCGGCAAGTTCCAGGCGATCCAGCATAATCTTGCCATCTTGGGCTCCCACCAGGCCGCCGCGACGGCCGCCGCCATGGGTGCTGCCGAAGCGGTGGGCGAGGGGCTGCGCCTTTTCCCCATCGCGGTGGCCAAGGTGCGTACCGGCGAGGCGGCTGGCCTGTGTGCCGGTCTGGCCCACCAGGTGCATGGCGCCATCGGCTTCACCTACGAGCATAGCTTGCATTTCATCACCAAGCGCCTGCTGTCCTGGCGCAACGAATTCGGCAACGAAGCCGAATGGAGCCTGCTGCTCGGCCGCCATCTCGCCACCGCCGGAGCCGACCGGCTGTGGCACGAAATCACCGCCGCCTAAGGCCAGGAGCACGATGATGGTCGACCTGACTTTCGCCCCACCCCCACCATTCCCCGAAACCGAAACCTTGCGCCAGGAGGTGCGCGCCTTCCTCGCCGATGCGCTGGCTGACCGGACCCCCGCCCAATGTGCCGAAAGCTGGCAGGGGCACGACCCCGCATTCAGCCGCAAGGTTGGCGCCAAAGGCTGGATCGGCATGACCTGGCCCAAGCAGTATGGCGGCCAGGAACGCAGTGCGCTGGAACGCTACGTCGTCATCGAGGAAATGCTCGCCGCCGGCGCCCCCGTCTCGCATCATTGGATCGCCGACCGTCAATCCGGCCCGCTGATCCTGCGCGTGGGAACCGAGGAGCAGCGCCAGGCAATCCTGCCGCGCATCGCCCGCGGCGAGGCGATGTTCTGCATCGGCATGAGCGAGCCTGACAGCGGCTCCGATCTCGCGGCCGCGCGCACCCGCGCCGAGCCGGTGCAGGGTGGCTTCGTGGTCAACGGCACGAAGCTCTGGACCTCCGGCGCCCATCAGGCCGACTTCATGATCCTGTTCTGCCGCACCGGTGCCGGCGCGCGCCACGAGGGCACCAGCCAGTTCCTGATCGACCTGAAGAACACCGCAGGCATCAAGATCCGCCCGGTGCACGCAATGACCGGCGAGCACCATTTCAACGAAGTGGTGTTCACCGACGCCTTCCTCCCCGAAACCGCTTTGCTCGGCAAGCTCGGCGACGGCTGGAATCAGGTGACCGGAGAACTCGCCTATGAACGCAGCGGGCCGGAGCGCTTTCTGTCCTCGTTCCTCGTCATGGTCCAGATGCTGCGGGTCATTGGCCCCGAACCGTCCGAGCGCGCCGCGATCGCCATCGGCCGGCTTGCCGCCCACATCCACACGCTGCGCCGCATGTCGCGCTCGGTGGCGGGCATGCTCCAGTCCGGCGACGACCCGGCACTGCAGGCGGCCTTGATCAAGGAACTCGGCAATTCGCTGGAACAGGAAATTCCCGAGATCGCGAGGCTGCTGGTTGACTGCGAACCCAGCCTGGAGAC
>JBBQOT010000717.1:0-2085 GCA_038331165.1 Acetobacterales bacterium | reverse complement strand
CCCGATGCGCCGGCACTGATCCGCGAGTTGGCTGGCGAGCCCGACCTGTTACTGGGGGCCGGCACGGTCGCCGACGTGGCGACGGCCGAGGCGTGCCTGGCGGCTGGCGCGCGCTTCATCGTGGCGCCTTGGACCGACCCGGCGCTGGCGGCACCATGCCGGGCGGCGGGGGCGCTGTTGATGCTCGGGGCGTTGACGCCAACGGAGGTGCGCGCAGCGCTGGCGGCCGGCGCCGATGTGGTGAAGATCTTTCCCGCGTCCTCGGTGGGTGGGCCTGGGCACATCAAGGCGCTGGCCAGTGTGTTCCCCGGCGTGGCGTTTTGCCCGACCGGCGGCGTGGAGCCTGGCAATGTGGCGGCCTTTCTCGCGGCCGGTGCGGCCTTTGTCGGCATGGGTGGGGCGCTGGTCGATGCGCAGCGCATTGCCGCCGGCGACCGGGCGGCGATTGCGGCGGCGGCCAAGGCCATCCTGTCGTGATGGTCGACATCGTGTGCATGGGCGAGCCGCTGCTGGAGTTCAACCAGCTTCCGGCGGGCGCCGATGGGCGGCGGCTTTACCTGGAGGGGTTCGGCGGCGATACCTCGAACGCGGCGGTGGCCGCGGCGCGCCAGGGCGCGCAGGTGGGCTACCTGACCGCCGTGGGTCAGGACGTGGCGGGGGAGCGGTTCCTGGAACTGTGGCGTGGCGAGGGGATCGACGTCTCCGGCGTGCGGCGCTCGGCGGAGCGGCCGACGGCGGTGTATTTCGTCACCCATGCCGATGCGGGGCATGCGTTTCTGTACTACCGCAAGGATTCCGCGGCGGCGGGGTACGGGCCGGCGGATGTCGACTCTGTAATGGTGGCCGGGGCGAAGGTTTTCTATGCCTCGGGCATCAGCATGGGCATTTCGGCCAGTGCGGCCGATGCGGTGTTCCATGCCATGGCGGGGGCGCGCGCGGCCGGGGCGACGGTGGCGTTCGACACGAACTATCGGCCGCGGCTGTGGCCGGCCGCTCGCGCGGCTTCGGTTATCCATGCGGCGGTGGGGTTGTCCCACATCGCCTTTCCCGGGATGGAGGACGCGTTGGCGCTGACCGGATTGTCGGAGCCCGATGCGATTGCCGATTTTTACCTGCGCATGGGGCCGCGCCTGGTGGTGTTGAAGATGGGCGCGCAGGGCGCGCTGGTGGCCACGCCGGCAACGCGACTGCGGATTGCGCCGTTTCCCTGCACGCCGGTGGATGCGACCGGGGCAGGGGATGCGTTCTGCGGCAGTTTTCTCGCCCGCACCGTGGCGGGGGATGCGCCGGAGGACGCGGCGCGCTATGCGGCAGCGGCGGCGGCGTTGAAGTGCGAAGGCTATGGGGCCGTCGCCCCCATTCCCACGGCAGCCGCGGTGCGCGCTGCGATGGAGGCACGATGCTTGTGACCGAACGGCTGATGCTGCGCCCCTGGTGGGATGATGACTGGGAGCGGATGGCCGCGATCAACGCCGCCCCCGCGGTGATGCGCTTCGCGATGGGGGCACAAGACCGTGCCGAATCCGACCGGACGATGGCGCGGATGCTGGTGAAGACGATGCAGGACGGGCTCGGGCCCTGGGCGGTGGAGGCGCCGCGGATTTCGCCGCTGATCGGGCGCGTCGGCGCGCGCCGCGTGGCGAGCGGGCTGCCCTGCGCGCCCTGTGTGGAGATGATCTGGCGCATTGGCCAGCCGTGGTGGGGCCAGGGCTATGCCGTGGAGGCGGCCCAGGCGGCGATCAGCGATGTGTTCGAGGTTCATGGCGTGGCCGAGGTGGTGGCGGTGACCTCGGTGCTGAATGCAGCGTCGATCCGGGTGATGGACAAGCTGGGGATGACGCGCGATCCCGCCGAGGACTTCGACCATCCGATGGTGCCGGCCGACCACCATTTGTCGCGCCACGTGCTCTACCGGCTGCAGCGGCCGCTCGGCGGGCTGCCGGTGTGGCGGCGGTAGGCGACGGACCATTTTCTGGTCAGCCGTTTCATACCACCTGCTTCAAAGAGTGATCCTTTGATGAGCAAGACCGGGGCTTCTCCCCGGACCCGACCAGGGGCCGAGCCCCTGGACCTCAATTTACTGAG
>JBBQOT010000716.1:0-2091 GCA_038331165.1 Acetobacterales bacterium | reverse complement strand
CCCATCTTGGACATGGCATCCAGCCGGGCACGGAAGCGCGCGCAGGCTGGGCGGTCGTTCACGTCGACCAGCCACATCTCCTGGCCGCCGACCACACCCAGGCGCACGACGATACGCCGGCTGCGCAGTTCGGTGGTGGCGACGCGGTCCATGCCGTGCCCGTCGACCGACCAGGTGAGGTCGGGCAGCGCCATCGCTTCGTCCTCGGCAGCGCGGTCAGGCGCACGGGCAAGGCCGGCAAGTTCAGCGGCCAGCGCGGCGGCCTGGGAATACGCGTCGCGGCTTTGGATCGCCGAGATCTGGCCCATGCCATACGGCACCATGCCGTAGGTGGCGAACACCGCCTTCACATCGTCCATGTGCGACAGATACAGCACGATATCGGCGCTGTCGCAGCGCTGCTGGCACAGCGCCGCGGCGGCCTCGCGCACGAACGACGCGACATCGCGGAAGCTCTGGCCCGGATGGTCGTTGCTATAGGCGAAGCGGATGCGCCAGCCGGCCCAGTCACGCTTCCAGCGAAACGTGTCGGTCACCAGCAGGCCGAGCACCTGCACCTGCACGATATCGTGCACCACGGCCCCGGGGGGAGCGGGTGCGGCGGCGGGCATGGAGGGACGGTGCACGGATGCCGCCGCGCCCGTTCGCTCCGCCGAGGGGCGAGACCATCCGAACATGCAACAGAAAGTGGCGTAGAGCGATTAAGGAAACGTCACCGCGGCTACAGCATCGGCTCCAGCTTCCAGTTCACCAGCACCTCGCCGATCGTCGCATTGTTGGGCAAGGCCAGCAGCATTTCGGCCAGGGCGGCGATGTCGGCCGGGTCGGTCATGGCGGAATGCGGCACGGCGGTCACCTGGGCCGTCATGTCGGTGGCGACGAAGCCGGGGCACAGCGAAGTGGCACGGATGCCATGGTCCCAGCCCTCGCGGCGCACCGCCTGGGTCAGCGCGATCAACGCGAACTTGCTGATCGCATAGCCGAAATTGGCGTTGGTCACGCGCTTGCCCGACAGTGAGGCAATGTTGATCACCCGCCCGGTGCCGCTCTGCCGCAAATGCGGCAAGGCGGCGCGGATGGCGCGTAGCGGGCCCTTCACGTTGATCGCCCACATCTCGTCGATCGCCTCCTCCGCGTCGCTATCAAGCGGCGAGGGCTTGGAAATGCCGGCGGCGTTGATCAGTGCGTCGATGCGCCCGAAGCGGGCGACGGTGGCCGCGGCCCAGGCTTTCGCGTCGGTGGCACTGGTGGCGTCGTAGCGGTGCACCAACACGTGTTCCGCCGCCGCCAGGCTGGCCGGCGTGCGCACTCCGGCGCTCACCTGCCAGCCGGCCGCCAGCAGGCGTTCGGCAATGCGTCGGCCGATGCCGCGCGATGCGCCGCTGACCATGGCCACGCGGCCTTTCGGATCGAGCATGAGGTTCTTCCCCTGGTTGGTCTTGCAAGGCTGGGGTGTGCACGCCAAAGCTGCAAGCTGTCCTGCTGCTGGAGAGCCTGATGTCCCGCCCCGTCGACGCCGTGATCGAAGCTGCCCGCGCCTTCCTGGGCGAGCGCATCACCACCAACGCCGGCCTACGCGACCACCACTCCCACGGCCAGGACACCCAGCCCCCGGTTCAGCCCGACGCCGTCGCCTTCATCGAAACCACCGAGGAGGCATCCAGACTGCTGGCGCTGTGCCATGCCCACGGCGTGCCGGTGGTGCCGTTCGGCACCGGCACCTCGCTGGAGGGCCATGTCACCCCGGTGCGTGGCGGCATCAGCGTGGACCTGTCGCGGATGAACGCCGTGCTGGAGGTGAACGCGCCGGACATGGATTGCCGGGTGCAGGCCGGGCTGACGCATCGCAGCCTGAACACCCATCTGCGCGACCAGGGGCTGTTCTTCCCCGTCGATCCCGGCGCCGACGCCTCGCTGGGCGGCATGTGCGCCACCCGCGCCTCGGGCACCGCGGCCGTGCGCTACGGCACCATCCGCGAGAACGTGCTCGGGCTGACGGTTGTGCTGGCCGACGGCCGCGTGATCCGCACCGGCGGGCGGGTGCGCAAATCGGCCGCCGGCTACGACCTTACCCGCCTGTTCATCGGCAGC
>JBBQOT010000715.1:0-2092 GCA_038331165.1 Acetobacterales bacterium | reverse complement strand
ACCACCGAGGGCAGCAACGAGGTGGAGGTGGAGATCGCGCCGGGCATTCGCGTGAAGGTGCTGCGCGAGACCATCACCTCGGTGCTGGGCGACCCGAAACCGGCCAACGACTCCAAGCCGGTGGAGAAGGCTTGATCGGACGCCCCCGCCGGCGCGCCACCAAGGAGGTGGCGGCGCGGTGTAATTGATGCGCTACTGCGTTCGTTGTCGCGACGGAGGTCACCAATGTCCCAGGCGTCGAGCGCTGTTCAGTGGCACTACATGGATGCGGCGCGCCAGCAGCACGGGCCGCATGGCGCCGACCAGATGGCAGCACTGGTGCGCAACGGCACCGTCGGTTCGGCCACGCTGGTCTGGTCGCCCGGCATGGCCGGGTGGGTGCCCTATGCCCAGTCTGCGCTGGCCGCCCAAATGCCGCCCGGGGCAGCGCCCTTCATGGCGCCACCAGGCACCGATGCCGCCGGCTTTGTTGGCGCGGTACGGACCTGCTTCAACAAATACGCGACGTTCAATGGGCGCGCCCGGCGGCCTGAGTTCTGGTTCTTCGCGCTGTTCAACATCCTGGCGAGCGTCGCTGCCAATATTGTCGATTCCGTCCTGTTCGGGCTGGGGGGCGGGTTCAGCCCGCTGAGCACCGTTTTTTCGCTGGCGGTGCTGGTGCCGGCCCTGGCGGTGGGCGCGCGACGGCTGCACGACACCGACCGCAGCGGTTGGTGGCAGCTGATCGCGCTGGTGCCGTTGGTGGGCGCGATCGTGCTGATCGTGTTCCTGTGCCAGCGCGGCACGGCGGAGCGCAATCGCTTCGGGTGAACGCGACGCCGCCGTAGGCCCTGCAGCAGTGGCCGCCCCAGGCAAGCCGCTCACGAAAAAGGGCCCCTTCCGGGGCCCTTTCACGATGCCGTTAGCGGCGGATCAGAGTGTGATCGCTTCGTAGTTGGCCAGGTTGTCCAGCCAGTTCTGCACGTAGTCGGGGCGGCGGTTGCGGAAGTCGAGGTAGTAGCTGTGCTCCCACACGTCGCAGCCAAGCAGGGCGGTGCCCTCACCGGTTGCCAGCGGGCCGCTGCCGTTCGGGGTTTTGGTGCATTTCAGCTTGCCGTCGGCACCCATCACCAGCCAGGCCCAGCCGCTGCCGAACTGGGTGGTGGCCGCGGTCTTGAAGGCGTCCTTGAACGCCTGGACACTGCCGAAGTCGCTGATCAGCTTGGCTTCCAGCTTGGCCGGAATGCCGCCGCCGGTGGGCGACATGTTCTGCCAGAACAGGATGTGGTTCCAATGCTGGCCGGCATTGTTGAACACCGGGGCCATGGCGGCGTTGCCGTTGGCCAGCTTGACGATCTCGTCGAGCGACTTGCCCTGCAGGGCTGCGTCCTTCTCGACGAAGCCGTTCAGTGCGGTGACATAGGCTTGGTGGTGCTTGCCGTGGTGCAGTTCCAGTGTTTCCTGGCACATGCCTTTCGCGGCCAGGGCGGCGGTGGTGTAGGGGAGGGCGGGGAGTGTGAAGGCCATGAAGCCGTTCTCCGGGATTGTTTTGCAGAGGGGGACGCCTGCCGTAGCTATGGCCGCGACCCGCCGAGGTCAAGCTTGCACGACGGCAAATAGCCCGGCACGACGCGCTGCATGAGCGACCCCCAGGCCCTTTCACCCTGTGCCGCGCTGGTGCGGCGGCATGATCCCGACCGATTCTTGACCGCGTTGTTCGCGCCCCCGGCGCGACGCGAGGCGCTGTTAGCGCTGTATGCCATCAACCACGAGCTCGCCCGCGCGCGCGAGGTGGTCAGCGAACCGATGTTGGCGCTGATCCGCCTGCAGTGGTGGCGCGAGGTGGTGCAGGGCGCGGCCAAGCGCCACGAGGTGGCCACGCCGCTGTCCTCGGCGATCGCGCAGGGGCTGTTGCTGCCGGATGACCTGATGGCGATGATCGATGGGCGCGAGGCCGAGGCCGATCCGGCGATCCCCGACCACGCCGCCTGGCTGGCCTATCTGGCCGCCACCGCCGGCGGGGTGATGGTGGCGGCCGGGCGGGCGTTGGGGGCGCAGGGGGCGCTGCTGGACCGGTTGCGCACGCTCGGCACCGCCCATGGCGTGGCCGGGC
>JBBQOT010000714.1:0-2100 GCA_038331165.1 Acetobacterales bacterium | reverse complement strand
GGTCCGCCGCCGCGCCAAAACCCTGGCTGAACGCGCCGTCGACCGCGCCCGCCGCAATGCGGCAACCCCGACGGCGCCGATGGAACACGCCAGCCTCAGGGCGATCGCGGTGAACGAGGAAAACGCCGCCGGCGGCCGCGTCGTCACCGCGCCCACCAACGGTGCGGCCGGCGTCATCCCCGCCGTGCTGCGCTACCTCGCCACCTACCATCCCGAAGCCGGCCCCGACGCCGCCGAAGACTTCCTCCTCGCCGCCGCCGCCATCGGCGGCCTGGCCAAGCGCAACGCCTCCATCTCCGGCGCCGAGGTCGGCTGCCAGGGCGAGGTCGGCGTCGCCTGCGCCATGGCCGCCGCCGGACTCGCCAGCGCGCTGGGCGGCACCAACGAGCAAGTCGAGAACGCCGCCGAAATCGGCCTCGAACACCACCTCGGCATGACCTGCGACCCGATCGGCGGCCTGGTGCAAATCCCCTGCATCGAACGCAACGCCATGGGCGCGGTCAAAGCCATCACCGCCGCCTCCCTCGCCCTGGCCGGCGACGGCACCCACCGCGTCAGCCTCGATCAAGTGATCGCCACCATGCGCCAGACCGGGCTCGACATGCACAGCAAGTACAAGGAAACCGCCCAGGGCGGGCTCGCCGTCCACGTGACGGAATGTTAAGAAAGAAAGCAGTTCTTTTTTGAAAAAAAGAACCAAAAAACTTTTATCCACTAAATCGTGCCAGAAAGTTGCTCTCGACATAAACGGATCTCGCACGCCCCGGTGCCACAGGCGAACAAATCGTCAGCGATCCGGGCAATCTCGGCCCGCAATTCCAACCCCTCCAGCCACCTCGCCGGAATTGCCGCCTCGCCCCACAGCGCCCCTAGCAAATTGCCACAGATCGCGCCCGTGCTGTCGCTGTCCCCCGAATGGTTCACCGCCCGCAGCACCCCATCGGCGAAATCCACAGCCGTCAGCGCGCAACACACGGCGATCGCCAGTGCCTCCTCGCCCACCCAGCCGCCGCCCAGCGTTTCCAGCTGCTCCGGCGTCGGCGTTCCCCGTGCCGCCAGCCGATAGGCCGCAGTCAGCGCCGCGATGGTCTCCTCGTGACCTGGCTGGTGCGCCAGGATGATGTCCGCTCGGGTCAGCGCATCGCCCAGCGCCATGCCGTCCCGCAACAACGCCACCGTTGCGGCAAGGTGTCCGGCCGACAGCGACCCACTTGGATGGCCGTGGGTCAGCGCCCCAGTCTCTACACCCAGCGCAAACACCGTCTCGACCGTGCCCAGCACTGGAAACAACCCAAAGGGCGCCGCCCGCATCACCGCGCCGCACCCCTTGCTGTCGTTGCGCGCCCCCGCCAGCCCACCCCGCCCGACCCGTAGCGCCGACAGACACGTGTTGCCCGGCGCCCGCCGGCTGTGCAGCCCGCGCACCATGAACAGCCAGCCATCCCGCCCGATCTCCTCCCCGTTGTCCTGCGGCTCCTCCCTCTGCGTCAGCAGCCAGCGCAGGTAAGCGTGTTGCACCACCATCGGAATGCTCACGAGTCCCCGCAAATTGCCGCGCACCCATGCACGGATCAGCCCCTCGGCCGAGAACAACGTCATCTGCGTGTCGTCAGTGATGGCCCCAAGCCGGCCATAGGCGGGGGCATAGTCCCGCAACCCCGCCGCCCCGAACGCCGCACGGATCTCCGCCAGCGACTCGAACTCCACCGCCGCCCCCAACGCATCACCCACCGCCCCACCCAACAGGCAGCCACGAACGCGCACCTGCAGCGTCGGGCTCACCCCCGCGCAGCCAGCAACGCCAGCCCCGCCGCCGTCGGCTCCAAAAACAATTCCCGCCCTTGGGTCCGCCGCGTGGCCACCAGCCCGCGCTCGCGCGCATCCTCCCACACCGTCAGCCTTGGGCAACTGGTGCGCCATGCCTCCAGCGCCTCGGCATAGGGCCGTGGCTCCTTTGCCAGCCAGGCAACGAAATCAGCGATCAACGGCTCAAGGGTCACGGACATAGGTCGCTCCATGCGTACAGACCGAAGCAAGAATTCTTCTTCCTGCACCTAAAAAGAAACAAAAAAACGTCATCCACGAAAATCTTCTCTCCCC
>JBBQOT010000713.1:0-2103 GCA_038331165.1 Acetobacterales bacterium | reverse complement strand
GGGGGCCAGTTGGCGGTGGGTCCCAATGCGATCACCGGCCGGCCCGACGGCAGTAGCGACGCGGCCCGGGCACAGTCGGCGGGCGAGGTCCAGACCACCGGCAGCGGTGCCGGACGGACGCCCAGCACGGCGGCAAACTGTTCGTATTTGCGCCCCGGCAGCCGCCGCAGCACCGCGCGGCGGCGCGCCCGTACAAAGTAGGCGAGTGCCGAGCCGCGCAGATCGACCACAAGATCCCACCGCGTGAACGCGACCTGGCGCCACAGGCCCAGCCAATGGGCGCGCCAGGGCCGCTTGGCGAAGATGATCATGCGTTCCAGGTTGGGCATGCGCGCGAACACGCCCTCGGCGACTGGGCCGCAGGCGATCGTGATCCGGCACTCCGGGTGGTGGCGGATCAGGTGGTCAAGCAGCCCGGTCGTGATGACCGCGTCGCCCACCCGGTTGGCGGTGATGAACAGGATGCGCATGCACCGCCGGATTAGCCGGATTCGGCCCTTTGCGATACCGGCACAATGCAGCGTGTGGGCACGGTGCGGCGGGTAGGACCCGTCAGAGACCGCCGGCCATCAGCCCGGCCACGGCGTGGCGGTACGATGTCGTGGCGAGGTGCTCGATGCCACGCATGGTCAACGACACCAGGATGCCGCCGTCCGAAAGGCGCAGCGGAAGTTCCACACAGCCGTCGCGCAACAACTGGTCCAGCGTTGTCCCCACGGTTTCGGGCGGCGCCGTGAGCCCGGCCCGGCGCATGGCCACGGACACGTCGGCCTGGCGGCGCGGGCTGAGTGCTGCCATCTGGGCGACGGCTGCCAGCAGCGCGTCGGCGAAGTCCTTGGCGACCGGCGGCGCGGCCCGCCGCGTCGTCGGCATTGGCACGACTTTGGCCTGGTTCGGTTCGTCAGCCGGACGCGTGTCCGTTGCCGTGTCGCGTTGGCGCACCGAGGAAACAACCGGGATCATCGCTGCGGCTCCATCGTGCGTCCGGTGCCATACCGGAATTGTTAAACGTTGGTTTGAATATGAGCTGGTATAGTCATGCACTGGTAGTCAGGAACATTACCTAGATTTTCACGCAATTTGAATTCGGCCTTATCAGCCGACGGGCACTTCCGCCTGCAACGCGAGCCGCACGATTTCCGGCAGGCTGCGGCAGGCCAGCTTCTCCATCACTCTGGCGCGGTGCACCTCGACGATGCGCGGCGAGATGCCCAGTTGCTGGGCGATCGACTTGTTCGCCTCGCCCCGCACCATGCCGTCCATGACCTGCCGCTCGCGCCGGGTCAGCAGCGCCAGGCGCTCGCGCAGCGCCCCGGCATTGCTCTGCCGGTGGTGCGCGTGCAACAGCGTGGCGAGTGCGCCAAGCACTGCGACGCACAGTTCCTCCGGGCGGATCGGCCGCACCACGACATCGGTCGCACCCGCCTTCATCGCCCGCACGGCGGCCGGAACGTCATCCGACGGCGTCACCGCCACAATGGGAAAAACGCAGCCGCGCACGGGAAGCTCGCCCAGCAGCGCCATCGTGCCGTCGGCATCGAGACCGATCCCGATCACGATGCAGCCGGGCGCAAGCACGGCAAGCCGGTCAAGGAATGGCCCGGCCGCCGCGAATGCGCTGACCGTCAGCCCGCAGGCACGCAAAGTTCCGGCGAGTTCCTCGCGCTGCGCACGATCCTCCTCCACGACATAGACAGGCGCGAATCCAGCACCGGCGGGGCTGCTTGGGGCGAGCCTATCCAAGGGATTCATCGTCTCGCCGCCCTCCCCGACGGCTGGTGGCGACCTCGCCGCGCCCCATCTGCCCGGCGGCGGGGGCGTAGTTTCGTTGACGTCCGACCTGCCAGCGCCATCCCGTTTGCCCCGTGACGCCGAGGCCCGCGGGCCGGCGTGCTTTATATCGCATACTCAACGTGAAAATTGCATGACGCAGGGCCACGAATCAAGCCCTCGTCGCGCCATGCCACGCGCCCCTCTTCAATGAATTCGCCACGCAAGGCAGCATGGCGGGGCCAGATGGCCAATCGCTGCAAAGCCAGCAATGATGTGCCCCTGCCACGGAGCCGTAGCCGCAATGAGCCCGTCCTTCACCGTCGGCGACAC
>JBBQOT010000712.1:0-2104 GCA_038331165.1 Acetobacterales bacterium | reverse complement strand
AACCCCGGCGTCAGTGACCTCACCGCCCAGGTGATCGTCTCCGCGAAAATCAGGAGGTTTCTGTTTAGGGCCTGAGGTGAGATAAGTAAGGCCAGGGCTCTGCCCAGGACCCGACAGAGGCAGCGCCTCTGGACTCCATTTGTTTAAGTGTTGTTTGGGGAAGGGGGCCATCACGGTGGTTGAAACATCCCGATGGCCCCCTTCCCCAAACAACACTCAAGTAAGGGGTTCCATGGGCGACGGCCGTCGCGCGAAGGCGCGCTCCCGACTTGGTGGGGTCGAGGGGCGAAGCCCCCGCCTTGCTTATTCCGCCTCAGGCCCTTAGGGGCACGAAAGACGTTGCAGGGTGGGCAGGCGGGGCTGGCCGCCCGCGCTATGCCAGGGCCATCCCCACGCCATCGCGGCGGCGGTCACCGGCGGCGTGGGCCTGGCCGTCGGTGAGGATCACGCACTGCGTGCCCCCGTCCAGGCGGCGGATATGGGGCCAGTGGCCGCGGGCGGCGAGCGGGATTGCGTGGTGTTCGAGCGCGGGTTCGAGTTCGGTGACGCCGTTCCAGTTGAGCGCGTGCGGGGCATCGAGCAGGGCTTGCGGGTCGCGCTGGCCGCCGGCCAGGCGCAGCAGGGCGTTGGCGACGTAGCCGATGATGCGAAAGCCACCGCCCGCGCCCAGGGCGGCCAGCGGGCGGCCGGCTTCGTCGAGCACGATGACCGGGGCGATGGTAGTGCGTGCGCGCTTGTGCGGCGCCATGGCGTTGGGGTCGTGCCATTCGCGGCCGCTGCGGCCCTTGAGCACCGGGTCGGCGGCGAAATTGGTCATGACGTTGTTGAGCCAGAAGCCGCCGGCTTCGACGCGGCTGCCGAAATTCTGGTTGATCGTGGTCGTCATGGAGACAAGCTGGCCGTGTGCGTCGGCAATGCTGAGGTGGCTGGTATCGCTGCTGGCCAGTTCGCGCCCGCGCCCGGGCGGGAAGCGGTTGCTGCGGCGCAGCGGGTCGATCAGGGCGGCGCGGGCGTCGAGATAGGCGGGGTCGAGCAACTGGGACACGTCAGCCGACGCGAAATCCGGGTCGGCGTAGGGCCAACGGTCCATGATCGCCAGGCGCCCGGCCTCGGCGATGAAATGGATCTCGTCGGCCGACGGGGCGTCGTCAAGGCCGGCGATGCCGTGGTGGCGCAGGAAGCCGACGATCTGGGCGACGGCGAGCGCGCCATAGGCCGGCAGCGGGCCGGCGAGCACGGTCATGCGGCCGAGCGGAAAGCGCAAAGGCGCGCGCTCGACCGGGAGATAGCCGGCAAGGTCGGCGGCGGTGAGGCTGCCGGGGAAGGGATCATCGGCGGTGGCGCGGATGATGGCCTCGGCGAGGGGGCCTTCATGCAGGGCCGCAGCGCCGCCGGCGGCGATCGCGGCCAGGCTGGCGGCGAGGGCGGGGTTGCGGCGGATGGTGCCGGGTGGCAGCACGGTGCCGGCGGCGCAGTATTGGTCGCGGGCGAATCTGGTGTCGCGGACAGCGGGGTTTTCCTGCAGCGCGCGCCACAGATAGGGCGACAGGGGATAGCCCTCGGCGGCCATTTCGATCGCGGGCGCGAACAGGGCGGCCCAAGGCAGGCGGCCGAAGCGGCGATGGGCGTGTTCGAGGGCCATCAGGGCACCGGGGACGCCAACGGTGCGCCCGCCATACATGGCGCGTTCCAAGGGCACGGTGCGGCCGTCGAAATCGGTGGCCAGGCGGGCGGTGACGCGTGCCGGGGCGCAGGCGAGGCCATCGAGGCACAGCATGCGGTCGCCGTCGTGCACCAGAAGCATCGCCCCGCCGCCAATGCCCGAGGCGTTCGGCTCGACCACGCTGAGGGCGGCCTGGGCGGCGACAGCGGCATCGACCGCGGAGCCGCCTTCGCGCAGCATCAGCAGGGCGGCCCGCGCGGCGAGCGGGTGGGCGGCGGCGACGGCCGTGCTGCCAGTGGCCGGGGTGCTGCGGGTGGGGTCGGTGGTGATCCAGGGTTCGAGCGGACGGCCATAGGCGGTTTGGAAGGTCATGGGGGTATTTAGGGCGAATTGCGGGAGGAAGGTCTTCTTTTTGTGAACAAAAAGAAGCAAAAAAACTTT
>JBBQOT010000711.1:0-2116 GCA_038331165.1 Acetobacterales bacterium | reverse complement strand
AGACCGGCACGCGCTTCATGGTGGTCACGCACCACCCGATGACCATGGCGCGGATGGACCGGCTGTACGGGGTGACCATGCAGGAGCGCGGCGTCTCCCGCCTGTTGTCCGTCGACCTGCAACGCGCCGCGGCGATGGTTGATCACGCCCCGCCACCCGCCATGGCCGCAGAATAGCCGCCGCCATGCGGCCCGTGCGCTTGACTGCGGCCAGGGGGTTCGTCATAAGCCCCAGCTTCCGAACGTCGCAGGGCAAGCCTGCGGCGCCTTCTTTCTGAGGAATTCCTACGATGTCCCGCCGCTGCGAAATCACGGGCAAGGGCGTGCTCTCGGGCAACAACGTCAGCCACGCGAACAACAAGACGCGTCGCCGCTTCCTGCCGAACCTGCAGCAAAGCTCGATGCTGTCCGACGTGCTGGGCGCCGATGTGAAAATGCGCCTGTCAACGCGCGGCATTCGCACCGTGGAGAAGAATGGCGGTATCGATGCCTTCCTGCTGGGCACGCGCAACTCGCGCCTGCCGGAAGAGGCCCTCGTGGTGAAGCGCCAGATCATCAAGGCCGCCGCCAAAAAGGCCGCCCGCGCCGCCTGATGGTGCGCCTGCCTGCCGAACTGGCGGGGCGTTAACCCGGGATTCGCGAATTGGACGCCACAGTGGCGGCATGCTCCTTGATCTCGCTCCCTATGCCGGATTGTTGATCGCCCTGGCGGTCTGTGTGTCGTTGGCCGGGCGGATCGGCCGATTGCGGCACGATTTGGGCCGCGCCCAGGCCATGCGCGACACCGCGCAAGGTGCCGAACAGACCGCCACCCGTCTGCTTCGCCTCGCCGCAAACGAATTGCGCGGCATCGGCATGACGCTGCATGGCCATGCCGACCGGTTGGCCGCACCCGGCGAAGGGGCCAATATCACCGCCCATGCGATCGGCCTCGCCGCCTCCTCGGCGCAGATCCTGGGCCTGGCGGATGAATTGCAGGACCACACCCTGCCGGACGTCGGCACGCAGAGTCTCCGTGAGGAACTGGTCGACCCGGGCGAGGCGCTGAACGCGGCGGTCGCGGCCACCGCGCTGGCGCTGGACCCGGGGCGGCGGCACTGGCGGGTTGTGCCGGCGCAGGGCATCCACCTCTGGGCCGACCGACGGGCGCTGCGCCACGTGCTGAGCCGGGTGTTGGGCGATGCCGCGCGCAACACCCGCCAAGACGACTCGATTGACCTGATCGTTCAGCCGCACGCCGACGGACTATGCCTCGTCGTCGAGGATGAAGGGACCGGCCTTGCCAATCCCGAACCCGGCACTGCGGCACCGCGCGACAGCCGCGGTATCGGGCTGCGGTTGGCACTGGCGCGTGCGCTGATGCTGGCCCATGGCGGGCGACTGGAAGTAGAGGCGACCGCACAGGTGGGAACGCGGGTGCGGCTGGTCTTCCCGGCCGCCAGGGTGCGCGATCCGCTGGGTATGCCGGCGGTGGCGGTTGCGGCGGTGCACTGATGCCAATCAGCCTAATGATTGTTCGATGAGGGAAGGCAAGGCCAGCGCGTGGCCCCTGCGGCGCGAAGCCGCACCACGGCGACCATCAGGGGCCAAGCCCCTGGACCTTAAATATATGAAAATAAATGGGTTTCCAAAGGCCGCCGGCCTTTGGCGGGTCGAGGGCAGAGCCCTCGCCTTCCTCACCTTCGCGCGGCTGGGCCGAAGCCCTGGTCGTCCTACCCAACCAGCCGCCGCAACGCGGCAATCGTCGCGGCACTGGCCCAGTCGATCGCGCCTTCCACTCTGCCCTGCTCGCGCCCCTCCCGGTCGATGATCAGGGTCGTCGGCAAGCCCCGCGCCCCCCAGGCCCGCCCCGCCTCGCCACGGGCATCCAACAGCACCGGCAGCGCGTCGATGCCGTTGGCGGCGTAGAAGCGGCGCACCACCGCGGCGCCGCCACGGTCGCTGGACAGCGGCAGCACCAGAATCCCCTCGGTGGCGACCGTGCGCGCCAACTCCTGCAACTCCGGCATCTCCGCCACGCACGGCACGCACCAGGTGGCCCACAGGTTCACCACCAGCCCTTGCCCGGCGTAGTCGCTCACCCCGCGCGCATTGCCGTCGGCGTCCTGGAACTGGGC
>JBBQOT010000710.1:0-2125 GCA_038331165.1 Acetobacterales bacterium | reverse complement strand
AATGGGATCAAAGGGTCTCTGACCCTTTGCGGGTCGAGGGCAGAGCCCTCGCCTTCCTAATCTTCGCCCTTGTCGGACAAACCCCTTGCCTTGCACCTTGAGGCCGTGACGATCCGAGTTGTTCCTATTCCGCCGCTCTGGCCAACGTTGCCGGTGCAAATCGCACGTCTGTTTGCCGATCCACCTCCCACAGCGTGGCCAGCAGCGCCGCCGCCCCTGGTTGCCCGATTGCCGGGCTGGTCAGCTCGAAGAACTTGTCGGTCAACTCCGCGTCGGTCAGCTTGTCGTCGGGGTCGCCGTGGCGGGTTGCCTGGTGGTGCCGCAGGGTGCGGTTGTCGGTCAGCGTCACCTCGACCACCGCCGAGCGGGCGCCGGGGAAGGCGGCGTCGCAGCCGCGGTCGATGGCCACGTCGATCTTGGCCATCAGCGCTTGCGTGGCGGGGTCGGCAAGGCGGGCGGGTTCGAAGGCGGCGAGGCGGACATTGCCGTGCACCAGGGCGGTGGCGACGGTGAAGGGGGTGCTGAAGCGGCCCTCGAACGGGGTGCTCACCTGCTTGCGGCCGGTCACCTCCAGGGTTGCGCGATAGCCGCCGACGGCGATGCGCGCCACCTGGTCGTGGGTGAAGCCGTGGGCGCGTTGCAGGGCCAGCGCACCGTCGATGGCGGCGAAGGCGTGGCCGCAGCAGCCGTGGTTCTTGAAGGTCATGGCGGTGATGTTGTAGCGCGTGCCCAGCCCGTCGGTGGCCTTCGACCAATCGGGGTTCACGCTCATCGCGGCACCGAAGCCGGCCGCACCTTCCAGCACGTCGAGTGCCCCGGTGATGCCTTGGGCGGCACCGAGGGCGGCCATGGCACCGGCATCGGCGGCGTGGCCGGCGTGGAGCGGCTTGGACATGGCATCGGAGCGGAACGCCTGTTGCAGGGCGGCGGCGAAGGTGCCGGCGGTGGCGAGTGCATGGGCGGTGCGGCCGGCGTCGAGCTTGAGGATGCTGGCCACCGCCGCGGCCGCGCCAAACGTGCCGATGGTGCCGGTGGTGTGCCAGTAGCGATAATGCGAGGGCTGCACTGCCACGCCGATGCGCGTCGAAATCTCGTAGCCGACCACGATGGCGCGCAGCAGGTCGTCGCCGGTGGCGCCCTTGGCCTGGGCGGCGGCCAGGGCGGCGGCGATCACCGGGCAACCAGGGTGGTAGACGGCATCGCGAAAAATGTCGTCGAACTCGATGGTGTGGCTGGCCGTCGCGTTGATCAATGCGGCGGCCCGCAGGCTGGCCGGCAGGTTGCGGCCGTAGACGATGGCGCGGCCGTGGCCGATCTCGTCGGCCAGGCCCTCGGCGAGCAGGGTGGCCGGTGCCAGCAGCGCGCCCGGCAGCAGGGCGGCGAACCAGTCGATCACGGCGCGCCGGGCATGGGGGCGCACTTTATCCGACAGCGGCGCGGTGCGTTCGTGTGCTGCGTAGGCGGCGAGGGTTTCGGTGATGGTGGGCATGTGGGGCTCCCGGTTCAGGTGCGCGGGCGGTCGCCCAGCATGGCGGCCAGCTGCGGTTCGATCAGCGCCGCCAGCCGCGCGTGCGCCTGCGCCGTCGGGTGGATGGCGGGTTCGGGCGGGTGCCGCAGCCTGTCGTAGTACTGGGTGCGGTCGATCGCGCCGTTCGTCTCGAACAACGGCGTGGCATCGGCGTAGCTGACGCCGGCCAGCTTGCCGCCGGCGTAGCGTTGGGCAAGGCCCTGGTTCATGCCGCGTGCGGCCTGGGTGGTCCAGGCGCCGCGGTCGCTGGGCAGGACGGACAGCACCAGCAGCTTGGCGCTGGGCACGCGGCGGCGGATTTCGGCGACACAGGCATCGTGGCCGCGCAGCGAATCCTCGACGCTCCAGCGCAGACGGCCGAAATTATTGGCGCCGATCAGAAGAACGGCGGCCTTTGGCGTGATGCCGTCGAGCTGGCCATTTCCCAGCCGCCAGAGCAGGTGGGCGGTGGCATCGCCCTTGAAGCCGAGGTTCACGGCGTGGCGGCCACCGTAGAACCGGTCCCAGACCGGGCGAAAATCCTGCCACGCGGGCGGGCCGGATTTTTCCCAGTCCTGCGTGATCGAATCGCCGATCCACAGCAGGTCCACGCGCCCG
>JBBQOT010000709.1:0-2125 GCA_038331165.1 Acetobacterales bacterium | reverse complement strand
GATGGCCGGCTGATCGACCGCTTGCAGGCCGAGCGCAGCCCCGACCGGCGGGCGGCGCTGGCCGGATTTCCGGCCCAGGTAGCCAGCCTGGAGGCGCCACTGTCCGCTTTTCTCACCGAGGCGTTTGGCGGCTCCAAGCTCGACCCGGCGCCGTTCCTGCGCGGCGTGTATTTCGCCTCCGGCACCCAGGAAGGCACGCCGATCGACCGGCTGACCGGCGCGTTGGCACGCGCCTTCGGGCTGGACCAGAAGCGCGCGCCGAGCCTGCGCCCGGAACAGGGGCGCAGCTATTTTCTCGGTCGCCTGCTGCGCGACGTCGTGTTCGGCGAGGCGATGCTGGTGTCGGAAAAGCCCGGTGCCGCACGGCGGCGCTGGCTGGTGCGCGGTGGTGCCTTCGCGGCGATCGCAATGCTCACCTTGGGCGTGGCCGGGGCGGCGTGGCTTGCGCAAAGTCGGGCACAGGCGGAGATCGACGCCAGTGCGGTGGCGATCGCGGGGTACGAGGCGACCGTGCAGCCACTGCGGCTCAACCCGGTGAACGACGCCGATCTGCCGAATTTCCTGGCCCTGCTGGAACAGGCGCGCGGCCTGCCGTTCGGCTACGACAAGCGCGCCGAGACGGGCGGCTGGGCGTTCGGCCTTGGGCAGTCGGAGAAACTGTCGCTGGCCGCCATGACGGTCTATCGCCATGCGCTGGAGCGCGTGCTGTTGCCGCGCATGATATGGCGCCTGGAATCGCAAATCCGGGGAAACATCAACCGGCCCGATTTTGTCTATGAGGCCACGCGCGTCTATCTGATGATCGGCACGCTGGGGCCGCTCGACCGCGGGCTGGTCAAGGAGTGGCTGTCGCTCGATTGGGGGCAGTCCTGGCCCGGGCCGGGCGCGGCGGCGTTCCGTGAGGCGATCGCGCGACACCTGGATGCACTGCTTGAGAATCCGCTGCCGGCGATCCCGCTGGATGGCGCGTTGGTCGAGGAGGCACGGCGCACTTTCAGCCGGGTGACACTGGCCGAGCGGGTGTATTCGCGCATCAGGCCGCTGGCCAGCGTTGCCGGCATCGCGCCGTGGCGCGCGGCGGATGCGGCCGGCGCCTCGGGTGCCAGGGTGTTCGTGCGCGGCTCTGGCAAGCCGCTGACCGAGGGCATCCCCGGCTTCTACACCGTCGACGGGTTCCACAAGGTGGTGCTGCCGTCGCTGCCCAATGCAGCGCGCGAGGTGGCGAGCGAAAGCTGGGTGCTGGGCACGCGCTCGGAAATCGACCCGCGCAGCCCGCAGATGCTGACGCTCGAACGCGACGTGGTGAAGCTCTACACCGACGAATACGCGCGGCAGTGGGATGCGTTGCTGGCCGACATCAACATCGTGCCGATGCGAAACATGAACCAGGCTGTGCAGGATCTCTACCTGTTGTCCTCGCCGCAATCGCCGATGCGCGACTTGCTGGCCGGCATGGCGCGGCAGTTGACGCTATCGGTGGCGCCGCCGCCCCCGCCGGGCCTGGCCGGCGCGGCACAGGGTGCGGCTGCCGCGGCTGGTGCGGTAGCCGCCGCGGCGGGTCAAGCGGCGGCCGGTCGGCTGGCCGCGGTGTTCGGCCAGCCGACCGGGGCGCCGCCCGAGCCGCCTGGCAAGGCCATCGATGACCGCTACAAACCGCTGCGCGATTTCGTTGGCACTGGGCCTGGCGCGCCGATCGACATCGTGCTGAAGCTGCTGAACGACATGCAGCAACAGTTGAGCCGCATCGCGTCCACCCCGGTCGGTGGCACGCCCCCGGCCCCCACCGGCGACGACCCGGCCCGGCTGTTGCTGGCCGAGGCGAGCCGGCAGCCGCAACCGGTGGCGCGCTGGCTTCAGGGCATGGCCTCGGGCGGCAGTTCGCTGCGCGGCGGCGGGGCCAAGGCGCAGGTGGCCGCGGCGGCGGGCGGGCCGGGCGGTCCGGCGATGCTATGCGGACCGGCGGTGAACGGGCGCTATCCGTTTTTCCGCGGTGCTGCCGAGGACACGCCGCTGGACGATTTCTCCCGCCTGTTCGCGCCGGCGGGTCTGCTGGACGGGTTCTTCACCACGCAACTGCGGCAGTTCGTCGACATTTCGGGCCGTAACTGGCGGCCACAGGCGATGG
>JBBQOT010000708.1:0-2145 GCA_038331165.1 Acetobacterales bacterium | reverse complement strand
CCCATCGTCCCCAGCCCGCCCGAGGTCATCCACCGGTTCGGCTTGTCGAAGCCGAAATACTGCGCCGCCCACATCTGGTGCTGGCCAACCTCCGTGGAGATGAACGTCTCCCGCCCCCCGGCCGCCTTCAACTCCTGGGTGATATCGTACAGCCGCTGCACCGCATACTGCGGCTTGATCACGGCCCCCTTGGTCATGTCCTGAGTAAAGCGCAGGCAATCAACCCCGCGCCATTCGTCAATCTGCTTCCACCACGCCGCAATCGCCGGCCGGTCCACCGGCGTTGCATCCGCGTCCCACGCCGCCAACAATGCCGCGATCACCCGGCCCGCATCGCCCACCACCGGCACATCCACCGGCACATTCTTGTTGATGCTGCTCGGGTCGATATCGACATGGATCTTCTTCGACCCAGGCGAGAACGCATTCAGCCGCCCCGTCACCCGGTCATCAAACCGCGCGCCGATGTTCAGCATCACGTCGCAGCCATGCATCACCAGGTTCGCCTCATAGGTCCCGTGCATCCCCAGCATGCCCAGGAACAGCGGGTCGCCAGCCGGATACGCCCCCAGCCCCATCAGCGTCGAGGTGCACGGAAACCCGGTCTTGCGCACCAGCGCCCGCAACGCCTCACTCGCCGCCGGCCCGGCATTGATCACCCCGCCACCGGAATAAATCACCGGCCGCTTGGCCGATTTCAACAGCGCCACCGCCTTGGCAATCTGCCCGGCATCCGGCTCGGTCTGCGGCCGATAGCTGCGATGCGCCGTCACCGGGGCCGCCACATACGGCGCCTGCCCGATCAGGATATCCTTCGGCAGGTCGATCACCACCGGCCCCGGCCGGCCCGAACGCGCCACGTAGAACGCCTCATGCACCACCCGCGCCAAATCCTCGCCGCGCTTCACCAGGTAGTTGTGCTTGCTCGCCGGCCGCGTAATCCCGGTGGTGTCGGCCTCCTGGAACGCATCGTTGCCAATCAGGTGGGTCGGCACCTGCCCGGTCAGGCACACCAGCGGCACGCTATCCATCAGCGCATCCAGCAGCCCGGTCACCGCATTGGTGGCCCCAGGGCCCGAGGTCACCAGCACCACCCCGACCTTGCCAGTCGAACGCGCATACCCCTCGGCCGCATGCACCGCCGCCTGCTCGTGGCGCACCAGAATATGGCGAATGGCGTTCTGGTTGAAAATCGCATCATAAATCGGCAATACCGCCCCGCCGGGATAGCCGAAAATCACCTCCACCCCCTGCTCCTTCAGCGCACGAAGCAGGATTTCCGCACCCGGTGCTGAATCCTGGGGGGCCTGGGCGGGCAGGGCGGCAGCTTGGTTCTGGCTCATGACCGCGACATACGGCGGCGGCGGCCCCGGCGTCAAGCGTCGGCGCGAATAAAACGGATGATTTCCGCCCGTTCACTTTCCGAAAATTGCTCAAAACAGCCAATTCGCGCATGTATCATATGCGTCCGGGCGGGGTCGGCCATGCGTTTGTGGCGGAACCAGGTCGCCTGGCGCTTAGTGTATTGCCCCGTGGCCAGCTCCGCCCGCCGTGCCGCCTCCGCAAGCGCAATCTCGCCGCGCAAATGCGCCGATAACTCCGGCACGCCATGCGCCCGCATCGCCGGCACCGCGGGGTCCAGCCCAAGCGCCAGCAACGCCCGAACCTCCTCCAGCGCCCCCGCCGCCAGCATCGCCCCGAACCGCCCGGCAATGGCCGCCCGCAACGCCTCGCGCGGCGGGTCCAGCAGAATGGCGGAAAACCGCCACGGCGCCGGCACGCCCTTGGTGCTCTGCCACGCCACCAGGCCGCGCCCAGTGCCGCGCCACACCTCCCACGCCCGCGCCACCCGCTGGCTGTCGCTCGGCTGCAACCGCGCGGCCGTCGCCGGGTCCACCTTGGCCAGCGACGCATGCAGCGCGGTCGGCCCCTGTTCTGCCAACAACCACCGCGCCTCGGCCCGCGCCGGCTCGCCGCATTCCGGAATTGCGCTGATTCCGTCTACCAAAGCCGCAAAATACAGCCCGGTGCCGCCGCACAGTATCGGCAGCCGCCCCTCGGCCCGCGCGCCGTCCATCGCGGCCAGCGCCGCCCCCCGCCACCACGCCGCATTGCCCGGCTCGGCCGCCGGCCGAACGCCATACA
>JBBQOT010000707.1:0-2154 GCA_038331165.1 Acetobacterales bacterium | reverse complement strand
CGCCGGGGCGGACGGCGCGGAACTGTGGCTTTCGACCGACCAGACGAAATACCGGAAGCAGCGCCTGTGCGGATTCGGTGCCGATGAAGGTGCGGGGAACGGCGTCAGCAACACGATGAATCCCAACACTGCGTGGGATGTTCTATCGACTCAATTGAGCGACCCTGTGCAATTGGTCGGCGGCCAGAAATACTTCATCGAGATCCTCGGTACGAGCACTCATTCCGGGGCCGGTTGGTTTGCAGTGGCGTGGGCGAGGGACGGCGGCGTCCGCGAGGCGATCCCTGCGCAATATCTGGAGTCCTACGTCCTGGAAGCCGCGGACGCGGATGACGACTATCTCCCGGACGCATGGGAGGCGCAGTATGGCCTCAATCCCGCGGACAACGGTCGCACCGATCCGCTGCGCCAGGGCGAACTCGGCGACTTCGACAACGACGGGCTGGACAACCGCACCGAGTTTCTCCTCGGCACCAACCCGGCGCTTGCCGACACCGATGGCGACGGCGTTTCCGACTACGAGGAGGTGGCCTTCTACGGCACCTCGCCGGTCACCAGCAATGCCATCGCCCAGGTCGAAGTCCCCGGTCCGCTGCTCACCGGTTTCAATGCCGCCGCCAGCTCGGCAGGCTGGCAGGTGTTCGACGGGGGCCTCATGGGCGGCGCATTCCGCGGTCGCATCGAGTGGAACTTCACCGTGCCCGCCGATGGCTGGTGGATGCTCGCGGTGAACGGCCGGATGCGCGGCACGCTGCGCGCGGACGAGGAACTCACGCTGGATGTGGAGGTGGACGGGCAGGCGCTCGCCCGGCAGACGATGACCTTCAATGGCGGCAGCCCCTCGACGCTGAAGGTGATCACACCCTGGCTGCCCGCCGGAACGCACCGGGTGATGTTCTATCTCGACAACGAATTTGGCCGCCGCTCGTTCCAGTTCCAGTCGCTGCAGGTTCTCAGCAATGGCGGGTTCGATGCGGACGGCAACGGTCGCGCCGACTGGCTCGATGCGATATTAGCCAGCACCAACAGCCTCGCGCCCGGCTCCACCGAAACCGTGGTGTCCCCGGCTTTCATCGAAGGCGCGGTCCGCTACACCGGAGGCGCGGCCGTGCTCGCGGCGGGGCAGCCTGCGTCCGTCCAGCGCGGTCTCGGCAGCCTGCATTGGTTTGCCAATGTGCCGCTCGATGCGAATGCGCCGCTGCCGGTTTCCGTCCTGTTCGAGGGTGGCGGGATCGCACAGGGGCGCGACATCACCTGGAACCGCTGGAACGCATCCGGCGGCGCAAACCTGACGGTGCGCCCCGGCGGAACGGTGAAGATCGGCGCGTGGCTGAGCCCGGCGGACACCGGTACGGCGAACATCACCGTCGCGGGCCAGACCCGCACCGGCATCGCCGCCGCGGGCGGGTACTTCCTCCAGGCATTCCCGAACGCCGGGAACTTCACCGTGGCCGTGACTCACTCCACCGGGGCCACGCGCACCGCCGTCATCTCCGTGGTCACGGCGAACTTCGGCCAGCCGCAGGCATTCTATGCGGACCTGGCGGCGTGGCGGACATTTGCCACGGTGCCTAATGCCCTGTGGGTGGATGCCGAGCCTTCCCTGTTCATCGGCGCCCGCACCGCCTCGGGCACCGGGCAGGCGCTCCAGTTGCTTGCCTCACGCTCCGGGACTCATGCGCTCGCCGCGCGCATCTCCGCGGGCGGGCCGATCGTCACCCTCGGCGGGGTGGAAACCGTGGGCCTCTCGGATGCCCTGAAGAACGACGCTGCCCAGTTCGTCGGCTCCACTGCGGATGGCTATCGCATCCTGCGCACGCCCATCATGGTCTCGGAACTGCCGCCCGGCGGTCGAGTGGTCATCACCATCTTCCGCGCCGGCGTGACGTTCATGGACGGGACCACGGTGAAAACGCTCACCGCGGCGGACTTCGTCGAAGGCGTCGCCTATCTCGAGTTCCGTTACCCGGCGGGGATGAGCGGTGGCTACTGCCATTACATCGACGTGTACGACGCGCAGAACCGCAACCTGGGCCGCCGCTAAACCTGACGCTCCGCCATCACGGGATTTGAAAATGGGAACACCTGAGTTGGAAATGGGAACCAAGCGTGGCTGCGACGCCCCCGTCGCAGGAGAGTGCCCGCGGCGCCCCG
>JBBQOT010000706.1:0-2158 GCA_038331165.1 Acetobacterales bacterium | reverse complement strand
CACCGCCGCCCCCATCGTCTGGCCGAGCAGGCGCGAGGTCGAGATCATGCCGCTGCCTTGTCCGCTGCGCTCCGGCGGCACCGAGGAGATCAGCACCCGGTTGTTCGGCGTCTGGAACAGCGCGAAGCCGGCGCCGGTGATCGCCATGCGCCAGGCCACATCCCACCACGCCGCGTCCGGCGCCAGAGCGGCGATGGCCAGCAGCCCCAGCGTCATCGCCCCCAGCCCGATGCCGCCAAGCAGCCCAGCCGGCACCCGGTCCGACAGCGTGCCGGCAAACGGTGAAACCAGCATCACCGCCACCGGCCACGGCGTCATCAGCAACCCGGTGGCAATCTCCGAGGCACCGCCGGCGTGGAACAGGAACGGCAGCGCGACATAGGCTGAAGTCTGCCCCATATACGAAAACACCGAGGTCGCCACCGCCAGCGCGAAAGCGGGGCGACGGAACAGGTCCACCGGCAGCATCGGCGCGCGCAGCGTGAACTGCCGCCGCACGAACACCGTGCCAACGGCCAGGGCGGCGAGCAGCAGCCCGATCCCCGCCAGCACCCCGTTGCCGTGGCCGAACCAGTCGAGCCCGGCGATGAACAGCCCCAGCGTGGCCGCGTTCAACAGCGCACTCGGCACATCAAACCGGTGCGACCCGAGCGGCGAACGCGGCAGGAAATGCAAGGTCGCCACCGCCACCACGCCCAGCGGCACGTTCACCAGGAACAGCCAGTGCCAGTCGCCCAGCGCCAGGATGCCGGCCGATGCGGTCGGCCCCAGCGCCAGCGAGGTTGCCACCACCATGGTGTTCAGCCCCATGCCGCGGCCCAGTTGCGCGCGCGGAAAGATCGTGCGCACCAGTGCGGTGTTCACGCTCATGATCCCGGCCGAGCCCAGCCCCTGCAGGATGCGCGCGGCCAGCAGTGTCGGCAGGTCGGGTGCCAGCGCGCACAGGCCCGAGGCCAGGGTGAACACCACGATCCCCCAGCCATACACCCGTCGATAGCCATAGATGTCGCCCAGCGACGAGAACGGCAGCAGCGAAACAGTCACCACGATCTGATAGGCGTTCACCACCCACACCGACGCCGCGGGGGTCACGCCCAGCTCACCGGCAATGCTGGGCAGTGCGATGTTCGGCAACGCCGCACCCAGCACCGACAGCATCACCGCCAGCGTCAGGGTGAACATCGCCCGCCGCCGTGGGCCGGGCGGCATTCCATCCGTGGGTTGCATCGCCACCTCATCACCTGCCGGGGCGTGCGGCGCAATCCCCCGATTGCGCCCCTCGGCCGCACGCGGCATCCTGTCACTTCGTCGAAACAGGAGAGCCCTCATGCCCCGCATCGCTCGCCGCGCCCTCATGCAGCTGGCCGGTGGCACGGCGCTGGCCCTGCCGGCCCTGCACACCGCGCGCGCCCAGGCCAGGAAGCTGGTGTTCGGCGGCTCCATCCCGCTTTCCGGCGGCGCCGCCGAAACCGGGCTAAACGTGAACAACGGCTACGCCACCGCCGTGAAGTTCCTCAACGAACAGGGCGGCGTCGACATCGCCGGCACCAAGTACCAGCTCGAACTTAAGCTGTTCGATGATGCGTCCGACCCCTCGCGCGCCACCACGCTGATCCAGCGCCTGCTCGACGATCGCGTCGATTTCTTCCTCGGCTCCTTCGGCAGCAACATCGTGCTGCCCACCGCGGCCATCACCGAGCGGGCAGAGCGGCCGATGGTGCAAGCCGGCGGCGGCTCCGACCAGATCTTCACCCAGGGCAACCGCTATGTCTTCGGCATATTCCCGCGCGCCACCCGCCAGTTCCAGTCCACCGTCGCCTTCTTCAAGACGCTGAACCCGCAGCCCAAGACGTTCAGCGTCATCGCCACCAACGACGCGTTTTCCAAAACCTTCGCCGCCGGCATCGTCAAGGACTGCCAGGCCGCCGGCTACCAGATGATCGAGAACTACCTGCTACCGGAACAAATCTCCGATGCCTCGTCGGTGCTCTCCTCGATCCGCGCCAAAACGCCCGACATGCTGCTCTGCGCCATGCACGACCAGAACTCCCTGCTGGTCGCCCGCCAGATGATCGCCACCGGCACCAATGTGGGGCTGCTGTTCCAGGGGCTGGGGCCGCAATTGGCGTCGTACCGCGAGGCGCTTGGCAAGCATGCC
>JBBQOT010000705.1:0-2164 GCA_038331165.1 Acetobacterales bacterium | reverse complement strand
CGGTCGCGATAGCGCCCGCCCATTAGCCTGCCGACCGACAGGCCCGTTGCCTTGCCAAGAATGTCCCACAAGGCGATGTCGATGCCACTGATCGCATGAGTCAGCGTGCCGCCGCGGCCCATCCAGAAGGTGTTCTGATGCAGCTTCTCCGAAACCCGCTCCGGTTCCAGCGCGTTCTCGCCGCGCCAAAGCGGCTCCAACACCTGCACCCCGGCGATCGCCAGCCGCCCGTCGGTGAACACGCTGCCATGCCCGGTGATGCCGGCATCGGTGTGCACGGCAATCAGCGCGTGGATCGAATCCTCCGGCCGGATTTCGGCCGACCAGCCGCCCTTCGGGCTCTCGCCGAACAACGGCGCCACGGCAATGTCGGTGATGCGGATCGGCGGCAGTGCGGCGGCGGGAGGTGTCATGACAAGTCCTCAATTTTTCCCAGCCTAGACGCAGCAGCCGCCCTCGGGCCAGACTTGGCGCAAGAACCGAGGAACCCGACATGAAACGCATCGCGATCATCGAGTGCATGCAGGAGATTTCCTCCTTCAACCCGGTGCCATCGGACTATTCCTATTTCGGCATCCAACGCGGCGCCGAACTGTTTTCCCAGCGCGGCCTCAACACCGGCGTCGGCGGCGCGCTGGCTGTATTCGACGCCGCCGCTGGAATCGAGGTGGTGCCGGTCTTCTCCGCCCGCGCCGGCAGTGCGGGGCTGCTATCGGCCGACGGGTGGAAACGCCTGTCGACGGAACTGCGCGATGCCACCGCCGCGGCGATGACGAACATCGACGCCATCTACGTCTCGCTGCACGGCGCGATGGGCGCCGATGGCGAGCTCGACCCGGAGGGCTGGGTCCTCACGGAGGTCCGCGCGCTGGCCGGCCCATCCGTGCCGATCGTGATGTCGCTCGACCTGCACGGCATCCTCACCGACCGCATGCTGAAACAGGTGGACGGGCTGGCGATCTATCACACCTACCCGCACGTCGATTTCGCCGATACCGGGGCGCGGGCGGCACGGCTGTTGTTGAAGCTGTTGGCCGGCGGCATCAAGCCCACCATCGCCCGCGTCACGATTCCCGCCCTGGTGCGCGGCGACGAGCTGATCACCAAAAGCGGCTGCTACGGCGACATGATCCGCGAGGCCCAGCGCATCGAACGCGATGGCACCGCACTGGCCGCCGGGCTGATGATCGGCAACCCGTTCACCGATGTGCCCGAACTGTGCAGCCAGGCCATCGTGATGACCGACAACGACCCCGACACGGCGACGCGCGAGGCCGTGCGCCTGGCCGAGATGTTCTGGCCCGAGCGCCACCGCATGCAGGGCAAGTTCATCACCCTGGAACGCGCGATCCAGCAGGCCCGCACGATGAAAGGCCCGGTGCTGTTCACCGACGCCGCAGACGCCACCTCCTCGGGTGCGTCGGGCGACTCCAACCTGATCATCGCCGCGGTGCGCGACCTAGGCTATTCCGGCCGGGTGCTGGCGCAGATCGTCGATGAACCCGCCGCCGCCGCCGCGCACAAGGCGGGCGTTGGCGCCACCATCGAGGTGAACCTTGGCGGCAGCCTTGACCCGGACCGGTTCCCACCGATGAAGGTGCGGGCGCGGGTGAAACTACTGTCGGACGGCGCGGCACTGCTGGAGACGATGCGCTCGCCCCTCGCCGCCGGCCCAACGGCGGTGCTCACCTTCGACCGCACAACCGTGGTGGTGATGAGCCGCACCGTCAGTCTGTTCGACCGGGCGATGTATTTCTCGGTTGGCATCAACCCGCAGGATTTCGATGCCATCGTGGTGAAGTCGCCGCACACCGAGTTCCACATGTTCGACCAGTGGGTGGAGAAGAACTTCAACATCGACATACCCGGCGCCACCTCGGCCAACCTGCCGACCCTGGGCCACACGATCTGCGCCCGACCGGTTTTCCCGCTCGTTGCGGGCGTGACTTTCCCGCCGCGGCCGGTGGTATATCGCCGGGGGTAATGCCAAGAGTCCTGATGGTTGAACAATGAAGGAAGGCAAGGCCAGGGCTTTGCCCTGGAAACCCATCTTTCGAATAAGATGAGGTCCAGGGGCTCGGCCCCTGGTGGGTCCAGCAACTGTCTTGGTCGTTTCGGTTTGATTCATTCTTTGAGGGTGGTTGGGCGCCACAGTTGGTGGCGT
>JBBQOT010000704.1:0-2165 GCA_038331165.1 Acetobacterales bacterium | reverse complement strand
CCGCCAGGGGCCAAGCCCCTGGACCTTATCTCGAATCGATCCCATCGGCGCCTACGCAACGATGACAGAAATTCGCCATGCGGCCGCTGGATTCCGATTTTTGCTGCACCTGCGTGCCCGGGGTTTTGCCCCTCTTACTTCCTAGATTCCCAACCCATTGGACTCTTGAGTGTTTTGTAAGAAAAGGCCCAGGGGCTTGGCCCCTGGCGGGTCTGGGCAGAGCCCAGCCTCCCTTATCTTCGAGCCTATGGGGACAAAGCCCTGGCCCCGCCTTCCGTCATCGGTCAATCATTAGTCTCATTGGTATAACGGCACGCACGGCAACCTGAAGCACTGACCGCTTGCGCAACCAGGCCGGGGGCGCGAGACTTCGGCGATGACACGCGCCCCCTTTCGCGCCAGGGACATCGGCCTGGCCTGTGGCCGGCTTCCACCTGGAAAGCGCAACCTTATCAGCGATGTGCCCGGCGTGACCGTGGGCCATCGCACGATGCTGGACGGCGACATCCGCACTGGGGTGACCGCCATCCTGCCGCATGGCGGCGATATTTTCCGCGATCGGCCGCTGGCTGCCAGCCACGTACTGAACGGCTTCGGCAAGAGCGTCGGGCTGATGCAGGTGGACGAACTGGGGCAGCTGGAAACGCCGATCCTGTTGACCAACACGCTGTCGGTGGGCACCTGCGCCACTGCGCTGATCCGCCGGGCGATCGCCGCCAACCCGCGCATTGGCCGGCAGACCAGCACGGTCAACCCGGTGGTGTGCGAGTGCAACGACGGGTACCTGAACGATATCCAGGCCCTGGCGGTAACCGAGGCGGATGCGCTGGCGGCGCTGGATGGCGCCGAGGCGGATTTCGCGGTCGGCGCAGTGGGCGCAGGCGCGGGCATGAGCTGCTTTGGCTTCAAAGGCGGCATCGGCAGCGCGTCGCGTCGCGTGACGCTGGACGGGGTGGAATTTCATCTCGGCACGCTGGTGTTGGCGAATTTTGGCCGGGCGGGGGATTTGACGCTGCCGGACGGGCGGGTTGTGGCACCGTCTGGGATTCCCGCCGTTGAACGCGGCTCGGTAATCGTTGTGGTGGCAACCGATGTGCCGCTGGAATACCGGCAGTTGCAGCGGGTGATCCGCCGCGCGGGCGCCGGGCTGGCGCGGGTCGGCTCGTTCTACGGCCATGGCAGCGGCGATGTGTTCCTCGGGTTCACCACCGCCAACCGCACGCCACACGACGCAGCATCCGACCTGCTGGCGATGCGCGCGATCGCCGAGGGGCGGATCGACCAGCTGTTCGAGGCGGTGGCCGAGGCGACGCAGGAGGCGGTGTTGGATGCGCTGGCGGCATCGCCTTCAACCACCGGGCGGGCGGGCCATTTCCGGCCCGGGCTGGCCAGTATGTTATGACCCAAAGCGATCCGGGAGCGTGCCCATGAAGATCTTCATCTCCGCCGATATCGAGGGCGTGGCCGGCGTGGTCAACGCCCAGCAGGGCACGCCGGGCAATCCGGAATACGAGCGCGCGCGGCGGCTGATGACCGAGGAGGTGAATGCCGCCATCGCCGGGGCCTTCGACGGCGGCGCCACGTACGTACTGGTGAACGACAGCCACGGGCCAATGGTGAATCTGATCCCCGAAGACCTCGACCCGCGGGCCGAATGCATCATCGGCCGGCCCAAGGCGATGAACATGGCCGCCGGGCTGGATGACAGCTTCGCCGCGATGTTCTTCACCGGCTACCATTCGGGCGCCGGGCGGCACGGGGTGCTGTCGCACACCGTCAGCGGCTTCGCGTTCCAGGCGCTGCGGATCAACGGCATCGATACCGCCGAGGCGACGCTGTATGGCGCCTATGCCGGCAGCCTCGGCGTGCCGGTGGCGCTGTTGACCGGCGACGACCAGTTGGCGGCGCAATGCCACGCGCTGTTCCCGGGCTCTGTGATGGTGCAGGTGAATACCGCGCTGGGGCATCGCTCGGCGCGCGCGCTGTCGCCGGAAATGGCCTGCGCGCGCATTCGCGACGGGGCGGAGCAGGCGGTGCGCGGGATCGGCGGCTGCGCGCCCTATGTCATCGCGGGGCCGCACCGGCTGGAGGCCGACCTGGCGAGCGTGGCGATGGCCGATCTGTGCGGCGCCATTCCCGGCGCACTGCGCACCGGGCCGCGCGGG
>JBBQOT010000703.1:0-2165 GCA_038331165.1 Acetobacterales bacterium | reverse complement strand
AGGGCGAAGGCGTGTTCGATGGCTTCGGGTTGGCCTTGGGCGTCGGTGGCGCGGTTGACGGCTTCCTTGGTGGTTTTGAGGGCGAAGGCGGGTTTGGTGGCGATCTTTGCGGCCAGGGCTTGGGTGAAGGATTGGAGTTCGGCGCGGGGGACGACGTGGTTGACCATGCCGAGGCGGTGGGCTTCCTGCGATGACCAGGTGTCGGCGGTGAAGAGGAATTCCTTGGCCTTGCGGGCGCCGAGTTCCCAGGGGTGGGCGAACCATTCGACGCCGCAGACGCCCATGGTGACCACGGGATCGCAGAAGCTGGCATCGTCGCTGGCGATGATCAAGTCGCAGGCCCAGGCCACCATCAGCCCGCCGGCGATGCAGCGGCCCTGGACCTCAGCGATGGTCGGTTTGGCCAGGTTGCGCCAGCGGCGGGTGATCTGCAGGTAGATCTCCTGCTCACGCGCCATGCGGCCGTGGGCGCCGCCTTCGTCGAAGCCGCCCCAGGTGCCGACGGGCGGGGAGTCGGTGCCGGCCTTGTTGCGGCCGCCGGGGCGCAGGTCGTGGCCGGAGGAGAAGTGCGGGTCGGCGCCGGCGACAATAATGACCTTGACGCCCTCGTCGGCCACGGCGCGGTCGAACGCGGCGTTGAGGTCGTAGGTCATGGTCAGGTTCTGGGCGTTTCGTGCCTCGGGCCGGTTCATCACGATGCGCGCAATGCCCGGCGCTGGCTGCTGATAGAGCACGGTCTCGTAGGTGGTCGCGTCGTTCATTGGTGTTCTCCCGGTTCGCGCCTTGTCGTGGCGCGGATTGTGTGCACGCTTGCGCCCGCAAGAACCTAGCGCGGAAGGACGGCATGTGGCCACGCAAGGCGGGCTGGAGACGGTGCTGGCTGGGCTGACCTTTCCCGAGGGGCCGCGCTGGCATGCCGGGCGGCTGTGGTTCTCGGACTTCTACACCCATCGGGTGATCGCGCTGTCGCCCGAGGGCTGGGCCGAGACCATGGCGCATGTGCCGCAACAGCCTTCCGGCCTGGGCTGGACGCCGGATGGCGGGTTGCTGGTGGTGTCGATGCTCGACCGGTCGCTGATGCGTGTGCAGGGCGATGCGCTGGCGAAAGTGGCCGACCTGTCGGGTCTGGCGACGGGGCCGTGCAATGACATGGTGGTGGATGCCCTGGGCCGCGCCTATGTCGGCAATTTTGGCTTCGACCGGCACAAGGGCGAGGCTGAGCGCCCGGCGGTGCTGATCCGTGTTGACCCCGATGGCAGCGTGCATGCGGCGGCGGACGGGTTGATGTTCCCGAACGGGGCGGTGATCACGCCCGACGGCAAGCGGTTCATCATCGGCGAGACGATCGGCAAGCGGCTGACCAGCTTCGATATCGGGCCGGATGGGGCGCTTTCGAACCGCTGCGTGTTCGCGCAGTTCGAGGACGTGTTCCCAGACGGTATCTGCCTGGATGCCGAGGGTGGCATCTGGGTGGCTGACCCGCGTGGCCACCGGGTGGTGCGGGTCCTGGAAGGGCGGGGCATTGTGCAGACCATCGCTCTGCCGACGGACCGCAATGCCTTTGCCTGCATGCTTGGCGGTGCCGACAGGCGTACGCTGTACGTGTGCACCAGTACCGCCAGTGGGCCAGGCATGGCCGACAAGCGGGATGGACGGATCGAGACAATTCGCGTCGATGTACCTGGCGCCGGACTGCCATAGGGGACGGTGATGGAAGACGACGTCTGGGGTTTGCGCGGTAAGGGCGCGATCGTGACTGGCGGCGGCGCGGCCGGCGAGGGCATCGGCAATGGCCGCGCCGCCTGCATCCTGCTGGCCCGCGCCGGCGCAGGGGTGCTGGTGGTCGACCGCGACATCACGCTGGCCGAGCGGACGGTGGCGATGATCGCAGCCGAGGGCGGCCGCGCCGAAGCCGCGTCGTACGACGTGACCGACGCCAAGGCCTGTGCCGCCATGGTAGCGCATGCTGAGCACAGCTTCGGGCGGCTCGATGTGCTCGACAACAACGTGGGCATCGGCAGCCGCGGCTCGGTGGTGGATGTGTCCGAGGCGGAATGGCAGCAGGTGATGCGGGTGAATGTCGATTCCATGTTCCTCGTGGGCAAGGTCGCCGTTCCAGCCATGATGCGGGCGGGGGGCGGAGCGATCGTCAACGTGTCGTCGAT
>JBBQOT010000702.1:0-2169 GCA_038331165.1 Acetobacterales bacterium | reverse complement strand
TCATCCAGGCGTCGAACGAGCCGGGCACGACGGCGGGCAGCAGGCCGGTGCCGGGCACGAGGTCGAGGCCGAGTGAGGCGAATTTTTCCGGGGTGGCGGTGCTGGGGGACACGCCCTGGCCGCAGATGACGTATTGCCGGTCGGCTTTGGCGTCATGGATGATGATGGGGGCGTCGCCGCCGGGGCCGTTGAGGTGGGGTTCGGCGACTTGCAGGGTGAAGCCGGCCGCCGCCGCCGCGTCGAAGGCATTGCCGCCGCGTTCCAGCACCGCCATGGCGACGGCGGACGCGATCCAATGCGTGGTGGCGACAACACCGAAAGTGCCGGCTATCTCGGGGCGGGTGGTGAACATGCGGTGGCTTCCCCTGGGCGTTTCCGGCGCAGGGTAGCGCGATGGGGTGGCGCGGCCAAATCGGCGGGTTGCCGGGGGCGCGGGGCGGCGGCACACTCGGGCGGCTTCAAAGGGGAAACGACATGGCTTTTTATGAACTGCGGCAATACAAGGTGAACCCAGGCCGGATGGCCCAGTGGCTGGAAGTGATGGAAAAAGACATCATCCCGTTCCAGGTCAGCGTGGGCATGGTGATCACCGGCTCGTTCCGCGGCGAGACCGATGACAGCGTTTATATCTGGATCCGGCGCTTCGAGAGCGAGGCGCATCGTGAGCAGCTCTACAAGGATGTCTACGAGAGCGACATGTGGAAGAACGTGATCACGCCGAAATATGCGGGATGCCTGGACCGGTCGGGAATGGTGGTGCAGCGCATCGTGCCGACTGAGCGGTCGGTGGCGCAATAGGTCCATGCTGGTGGTCGTTGTCGGCCCGTCGGGGGCCGGCAAGGATACGCTGATGGCGCGCGCGCGGGCGGAACTGGCAGGCGATGCCGCCTTCCGCTTCGTGCGGCGCGAGATCACCCGGCCGGCCGATGCTGGCGGCGAGGACCATGTGACGGTAACTCCGGCGGAGTTCGCCACACGGCGCGCCGCCGGGGCATACGCGCTGGCGTGGGAGGCGCATGGGCTCGGGTATGGCATTCCGGCCGACATCGCCGACGACATCGCCCGCGGCCGGGTGGTGGTGGCGAACATCTCGCGCGCCCGCATTGCTGAGGCCGCGGCGCATTTTCCAACACTGGTGCTGGAGATTACCGCACCGCCTTCGGTGCTGGCGCAGCGTCTGGCGGCTCGCGGGCGGGAGAGTGCGGCCGATATCGCGGCACGGCTGGCGCGTGAGGTGGCGCTTCCGCAGGGCGTGCGGGTGGCGCGGGTTGTGAACGATCGCTCGGCCGAAGAAGGTGCCGCCGAGGTGCTGGCGGTGCTGCGCGGCGCTCAAATCAAGCGGCCATTTGATTGACCCATGAAGGAAGGCAAGGCCAGGGCTTTGCCCTGGACCCACCAAAGGCCGAGGGCCTTTGGATACCCATCCATAAGGTCCAGGGGCTTGGCCCCTGGTGGGTCCAGGGCAAAGCCCTGGCCTTGCTTTTGGCGGCTTGTATCAGCCACGCAATGGAATCCGCTGCGCGATCGTGAACGCGGCCCCCGGCGCGGCTTGGGTGAACAGGGCGATGTCGGTCACCTGGCGCGGCGCTTCCAGCAGCGGGTCGAAGTAGTCGATCGCGGCCGGCAGGTAGATCGCCTTTTCGGCGGCGGTCAGGCGGCGGGTCAGCGTCATGTGGAAGAAGAATTCGCCGAAGACGTAGGTGTAGCCCCAGCGTTGCAGCAACGCCTCCTGCGCCGGGGGCAGGGTGTGCTTGCGGCGTTTGGCCAATTCGGCGTCGGTGAGTGGCGCGCGCAGGTGGTCGATGCCGGCCACGCAGATATCGGCAAAACCCTGGAGCGCGTGGCTCTGCTCGGCTTCGCGGATGGCCAGGAAGCCGTGCAGGTCCTGCACCGTAAGGCTCGGCAGGTCGAAAGGGCGGATGCCGGCGGCGAGCGTTGCCACTTCGGCGACGAACTGGTCCCAGGTGACGCCGTCGGCCAGCCGCATTGGCGCTTTCAGCGTGGCGTGGAACCCGTAGCTGCGTGGGTCGGCCGTGATGGCGGCGATGTCGGGCAGGGCGGGTTGGCCGGTCGTGGCGTTGGTTTCGGCATCGCGGCCGAGCCAGGCGGAGGCGGCGGCGTGCAGCGGGTCGTCGATGGCGGGCGCGTAGTAGAGCGCGACGCGCATCA
>JBBQOT010000701.1:0-2172 GCA_038331165.1 Acetobacterales bacterium | reverse complement strand
CCAACCCCCAGCGGGGCCAAGCCCCTGCACCTTAACTATAAGAAAACCAATGGGTTTCCAAAGGCCGCCGGCCTTTGGTGGGTCCAGGGCAAAGCCCTGGCCTTGGCTTCCTTCATTCGTCTCCGACTTGGACGCTTGGTCGTTGGTACCCCCAGTCCACTCCCGCCCGCCGGGGAACGCGGCGTCCGGGGGCCCTTGCGGTGGGGCGTCGGTCGTGGTGCAAGGGCCCGCACTCGCAGCAGCAGCAGGTGCGCCCGACATGTCCGATAGCATTGCCCCCGTGACTGCGGATCGCGTTCTGATCCTGGATTTCGGCAGCCAGGTGACACAGCTTATCGCCCGGCGGCTGCGCGAGACCGGGGTCTATTGCGAAATCTGGCCGTTCAGTGCCGACCCCGACCGCATCCGTGCCTATAATCCGCGCGCCATCATCCTGTCCGGTGGCCCCGCCAGCGTGCCTGATGGCAATTCTCCGCGCGCGCCGCAGATGGTGTTCGAGGCGGGCGTGCCGGTGCTGGGCATTTGCTACGGCCAGATGGCGATGTGTGCCCAGTTGGGCGGCGATGTCGAAAGCTCCGACCATCGCGAATTCGGCCGCGCCTTCGTCGATATCCGCGACGACTGCGCCCTGTTCGATGGCGTCTGGGCGCGTGGGGCACGCGAGCAGGTGTGGATGAGCCACGGCGACCGTGTGACCCGCCTGCCACCCGGGTTCCGCGCCGTCGGCACCAGCGAGGGCGCGCCGTTCGCGGCCTTCGCCGACGACGCGCGCCGCTTCTATGGCCTGATGTTCCATCCCGAGGTGGTGCACACCCCGCACGGCGCGCAGTTGCTGGCCGATTTCGTGCACAGGGTGGCCGGCTGCACCGCTGACTGGACCATGGCCGGCTTCAAGGAGGCGCAGATCGCCAAGATCCGCGCCCAGGTGGGGCAGGGCAGGGTGATCTGCGGCCTTTCAGGCGGGGTGGATTCGTCCGTCGCCGCCGTGCTGATCCACCAGGCCATCGGCGACCAGCTGACCTGCATCTATGTCGACCACGGGCTGATGCGTGCCGGCGAATCGGAAGACGTGGTGCGCACCTTCCGCGACCGCTTCAACATCAAGCTGGTGCATCGCGACGCCAGCGATCTTTTCCTCGACGCGCTGGACGGCGTGACCGACCCCGAGACCAAGCGCAAGACCATCGGCCGGCTGTTCATCGAGGTGTTCGAGGAGGAGGCGGAAAAGTTGGGTGGTGCCGATTTCCTCGCCCAGGGCACGCTTTACCCCGATGTCATCGAGAGTGTCAGCTTCACCGGCGGCCCATCGGTCACGATCAAAAGCCACCACAATGTAGGCGGCCTGCCGGACCGCATGCGCATGCAGCTGGTGGAGCCGCTGCGGGAATTGTTCAAGGACGAGGTGCGGGTGCTGGGCCGCGAGCTGGACATACCGGAGGTCATCGTTGGTCGCCATCCCTTCCCTGGCCCGGGCCTGGCAATTCGAATTCCCGGCGCGGTGACCCGTGAGAAGGCCGATCTGCTGCGCCGCGTCGACAGCATCTACCTGGAGGAAATTCGCAACGCCGGCTTGTACGACGCGATCTGGCAGGCCTTCGCGGTGCTGTTGCCGGTGCGCACGGTCGGCGTGATGGGCGACGGGCGGACCTACGACATGGCCTGCGCGTTGCGGGCGGTGACCAGCACCGACGGGATGACGGCGGAGTTCTACCCGTTCGACATGGGCTTCCTTGGCCGCGTGGCGAGCCGGATTGTCAACGAGGTGCGCGGCGTCAACCGGGTGACCTACGACATCACTAGCAAGCCGCCGGGCACGATCGAGTGGGAATAGCGGGCGGACGGACCGTCAGGCAGTTGCGCGCGATGCCGCGCCGCGGCGGCGGACCAGCCCAAGGCCAAGCAACCCCGCCGCGAGGATGAGCGCCGTTGCGGGCTCGGGGGTTGTGGTGGTGCTGTTGTCGGTCACCACGATGTCGGCAGCCGCGGCATCGGTCAGCGCGATAAGGCCGTCGAAGCCGCGGATGGAATAGGTCTGGTGGGCGCCATCCAAGCTGCCGTCATCGATTAGGGAGAACTTGACCATGTAGGTATCGAAGGTGTTCAGGGGTACGCCATTGGGGTTGTTCAGCTCAAAGGCGAATCGGGCGAACTCCGACTGGCCGCCAGCAGATA
>JBBQOT010000700.1:0-2188 GCA_038331165.1 Acetobacterales bacterium | reverse complement strand
GGACAGCACCATGAGCCCCGACACCACAACCACCGACGCCCGACTGCTGAAGCTGGCCCGGCGCCGCGTCAATCTGAAGATGGGTTTTCTGATCCACCTGCTGGTGTTCGTGGCGGTCAATGGCGGCCTGTGGTTGATGAGCTCAATCAACGGCGGCGGTCACTGGCGCGTGTTCCCGCTGTGGGGCTGGGGCCTCGGCCTGGCCATCCACGGCCTGGTGACCCTGATCAATCTGCAAGGCCAGGGCCTGCGCGAGTGGATGCTGGAGGGCGAGCTCAAGACACTGCGCCAGCGTCAGCTGTAGCCCGGATGGATTTGGCCCGGGATTCCATCCGGGCTACGGGGTCGCGGCGGCCTTGGGCGCCAGGCACACCGGCGCAGTGCCCAGCGCCGCCCTGACGGCCTCGCTCAGCGGCAGCAGCAGGGTCGGGCCGGTGATGCCGCCGCCGGTGCCTCGACCGGCGCGGCGATGGCCGAGCTGGAGAAACTGGCGGCCCAGCTGCCGCCCGGCATCGGCTACGAGTGGACCGGTCTGTCGCGTGAGGAAAAGCTCTCGGACGCGCAGGCGGCGCGCCAGGCGGCGGTGCAGCTGCAACTGGCCAAGGCCCAGAAGCGTGCTGCTGTTCAAGGCCCTGGGCGGCTCGGCCGCCCAGTAAATGATCTGCGGCGGCTGGACTCAGCCGCAGTAGGTGATCAACGGCCGTGGCGGTGATGGTGCTCGCGCCAGTCTTCACGCCACTCATCGCGGCGCTCTTCACGGCGGTGGTCGCGCCGGTGGTCGCGGCGGTCCCAATGCGGGTGATGACGATAGCCGTAGGCCGGGTAGTACACGACACGCGCCGGACGGTACACCGGTTGATACACCGGTCGATACACGGGCTGATAGTCCGACTGGTAGCTAGGCTGGTAGTCCTGCTGATAGTCCCGCTGATATTGCGGCTGATATTGCGGCTGATAAACCGGCTGAAAAACCGGCTGATAGGCGGGCTGATAAACCCCCGCCCGGCCAGGGTAGTTGCCCACCACGGTGCCGATCTGGCCCACGCCCTGCAGCGGCGCATTGATGCCGACACTCCAATAGACATCTCTTGCCTGGGCGCTGCCGCAGGCCAGGCCGGCGGCCAATACGGCGGCGGCGATGAAGGGGGTCTTGCTCATGGTGCAACTCCTTTGGGAAAGCCGGGCGCCCAAGCCTGTGGCGCCTGGGTGTCACAACGCCGGCCCTGCCGCGGCGGTTCACAGCGCACAAGTAAAGCCTTGTAAGCGGCGACTGTCCGTCGGCGGTGCTGCCTGCGTAAAATCGCGCAAACCCGAATGGATTCCATGAACACGCCCAAGAAAACCCCTGGCGCCGATGCGGCGGCCGAGCACAAGCCCACCAACTTCCTGCGCAGCATCATCGAGCGCGATCTCGAAGCGAACACCTATGCCGGGCGACAGTGGGGCGGCAAGCCGGGTGACGCCGCGCTGCACGCGGCCGGCCAGCCCGATGTGGCCCGGGTGCGTTTGCGCTTTCCGCCCGAGCCGAATGGCTATCTGCACATCGGCCACGCCAAGAGCATCTGCCTGAACTTCGGCCTGGCCAAGGACTATGGCGGCGTCTGCCATCTGCGCTTCGACGACACCAATCCGGAGAAGGAAGAGCAGGAGTACGTCGACGCCATCATCGACTCGGTCAAGTGGCTGGGCTTCGACTGGGAGTTCAACGGCCAGAGCCATTTGTTCAATGCCAGCAACTACTTCGACTTCATGTACCGGGCGGCCGAGTACCTGGTCACCGCCGGCCTGGCTTATGTCGATGAGCAGACGCCCGAGCAGATGCGTGCCAACCGCGGCGACTTCAACACGCCCGGTACCGACAGCCCGTTCCGCGCCCGCAGCCCGGACGACAACCTGACGCGCTTTCGCGAAATGCGCGACGGCAAGCATGCCGACGGCGCGATGGTTCTGCGCGCCAAGATCGAGATGGCCAGCCCGAACATCAATCTGCGCGATCCGGCGCTCTACCGCATCCGCCGCGCCACGCACCACAACACTGGCGACACCTGGTGCATCTATCCGATGTACACCTATGCCCATCCGATCGAGGATGCAATCGAACACATCACGCACTCGATCTGCACGCTGGAATTCGAAGATCAGCGTCCGTTCTACGACTGGTTGCAAAACAAGCTCGCCGACGGCGGAT
>JBBQOT010000699.1:0-2191 GCA_038331165.1 Acetobacterales bacterium | reverse complement strand
GCGCGAAACGCCCGCGGCTGCCCGGTCGGCTCGCCGCGCAATGCCGCCGACAGCACCGAGATGCCCAGTTCCAGCCCGATCAGATGATACGGCTTGTACATCGCCGCGTACCGCCCGGAACTGTCGGTCTTGAGTCCGTACTGCGCAAAGCACGAGGCCACATAGGGCGTCGGTGCCTCGATCACCACGTACACCCCCCACCGCAGGTCACGGAACACCGGCCGCCCGTCGCGCTCCAGCGATGACACAACCTCGGCGATGCCCGCCCGTTCCAGCACACCGCCATCGCGGCGCGGGCGCAGCACATGCGGCAGGTCGTCCACTCCGCACGGCGGAAACGCCAGCCCTGCACTGGGCACATCCAATCCGCACGCATTGGCGATCGCCGCCATCTCGATCGCTGATTTCGTTCCGTCTAGAAACGAATTGAACATCTGCGGGTTCATTCCCGCCGCTTGCGCCGCCGCGGGCGTCAACCCGTAATGCGCCCAGACGTCATCGGGCGTCACCGCATGGTACGCCGGCAAATACTTGGTCCCCTTCCCCGCCGCCACCACGCGAAACCCGCAAGCACGGGCCCAGTCCACCATCTCGGCCACCAGCGCCGGTTGGTCGCCGTACGCCATGGAATAGACCACCCCCGCCCGGCGCGCCTCGGCCGCCAGCAACGGGCCCGCCAGCACATCGGCCTCGACGTTCACCATCACGATGTGCCGCCCGGCCGCGATCGTCGCGCGCGCATGGGCGATGCCGGCGGCGGGATTGCCGGTCGCCTCCACCACGACCTCCACGCCGTCCATGCCGATCAACTCGGCACTGCTGTCGGTGAAGCGCGTCGCCGCGATCCGCCCTGTGTCCCACCCGACCGCCGCAACCGCCGCGCGCGCCCGCGCGGGATCGAGATCGGCAATCGCCGCCACCTCCAGGCCGGCCACGTGCGGCACCTGAGCCAGGAACATCGCCCCGAACTTCCCAGCACCGATTAGTCCCACCCGCACCGACCGCCCCGCACCGGCCCGTGCGGCCAATAACGCATGCAGGTTCATCGGCTAGGCAGCCTTTGCGCGGCGTGCCAGCGCATATGCCAGCAGCGCTCCATCCTCGCACGGCTCGATCGGTCCGAAGTCGCGGTGCGCGATGTATTCAGGCCGCGTCGGCGAGCGTATATGGTTCGAAACCGCATTGAGCGTCAGGTAGACGATCTTGCGCGGATAAGGGGTAATATTCCCGGCCGAGCCATGCACCAAATTACCATGGAACATCAGCAGCCCGCCCGGCTTGCCGATCGGCGTCACGATCCCGCCCTCCGCCACCAGCTTCGTCACCGTCGCCTCGTCCAGCGTCCACAGCGGATAGCTGGTGGTGCTGGTGTCATGCCCGGCCGCCAGCGTGCCATGGGTATGGCTGCGCGGCACCAGCATCAGCGGTCCGTTAATGTGCATCACCTCGTCCAGGAACACCGCGATGTTCATCGCCCGCGGTTCCGGCATGCCGTCGTCGCGCGCCCAGGTGCCGTAGTCCTGGTGCCACTGCCACACATCGCCAGTGAAGGCCGACTTGGCGTTGATCTTGAACTGGTGCATGTACAGCTGCTCACCGAATACCTGCTCGACCGGCCGGATCATCCGAGGGTGCCGCCCCAGCAGCCCGAACGCCTCGTTGTATAGATGGGCGGCAAAGGCGGTGCGTGGCGCGCCAGACTTCTCGCGCCAGATCTCTGGCCGGTTCTGGGCGTAAATCTCCTCGGCCTCGTCGCGCAGCACCGCCACCTCCTCGGGCGTGAACAGCTCCGGCAGGAACAGGTAGCCCTCATGGTGGAACGAGGCGATTTGCTGCGGCGAAAGCTCCATCATGCCCTCCATCACGGTTGTCGTCTTATCGAGCAGCCTGCCCAGCCCCGGCTACTGCGGTCAAGCGAGGCGGTTCACTTGCAACTGGTCGACGCGCACCGCGCTGTGTGTATGCGCTAACCACGGCCCTGTCCTGTTTGTTCTTTTCGTTGCGCGACGCTGGCGAGCTCGGTCGCCACCTTCAATGCCTGAAATCTAACGTGGCCGCAGCACACGGGGCGCCCTTCGTGCCTTACCCTTGCGGCCTCCGCCCGCGTCGCGCAGACTCCATCGCAACAGCCATCGTGGAAACCCCGCCGTGAAACTCGCCTTCTCCGCCGCCAGCCCGTACGTTCGCAAAG
>JBBQOT010000698.1:0-2192 GCA_038331165.1 Acetobacterales bacterium | reverse complement strand
GGGGAAGGGGGCCATCACGGTGGTTGAAACATCCCGATGGCCCCCTTCCCCAAACAACACTCAAGTAAGGGGTTCCAAGGGCGACGGCCGTCGCGCGAAGGCGCGCTCCGGACTTGGTAGGGTCGAGGGGCGAAGCCCCCGCCTTGCTTATTCCGCCTCAGGCCCTAAGCCCGCGGCTTTGCGTTACAGGCGCCGCTGGTCGTGCTGGACTGCTTGTTTTCGGTGGCGGCATGCCGTGCGAACAGCGTTGGGGGCGGCGGCAACGGGCTGCTTCCTGTGGGGGTCGTTGGGCTGACGCAAGGGCGGGATTGTCACGCGTTGGCCGGGCCGGCGGCATAGGCCGCGCAGGCAGTTCCCCCACCAATTCCCCCCGCCGCGATCTTGCTCTACAGCCTTTCCGCGACGGTGGAACGGAGGGGTGCCATGGAACTCGGCGTGATCGGTTTGGGCCGGATGGGCGGCAACATCGTGCGGCGCCTGCATCGGGCCGGGCATCATTGCGTGGTGTATGACGCCAACCCCAAGGCGGTGGCGGATTTAGTGGCAATTGGGGCCACCCCGGCGACGTCGCTGGCCGACCTGGCGGCGAAGCTGACGCAGTCGCCCAAGGCGGCATGGGTGATGCTGCCCTCGGGCACGATCACCGAGGAGGCGGTCGCCGAGCTGGGCGCGCATTTTTCGGCCGGTGACATCCTGATCGACGGTGGCAACTCCAACTTCAAGGACGATGTGCGCCGGGCGGCGGAGTTGGGCACCAAGGGGGTGCGCTATCTCGATGTCGGCACCTCGGGCGGGGTGTGGGGGCTGGAGCGCGGGTTCTGCCTGATGATCGGCGGGGACCGCGCGGCGTTCGAGTTTCTCGATCCGATCTTTGCCGCCTTGGCGCCGGGGATCGGCGATATTCCGCGCACGCTCGATCGCGGCGAGGGGCATGACCCACGGGCCGAGCAGGGGTATCTGCATTGCGGTCCGTCTGGGGCTGGGCACTTCGTCAAGATGATCCATAACGGCATCGAATACGGCATGATGCAGGCGATGGCGGAGGGGTTCGATATCCTCCAGGGCCGGGCCTCGGCCAAGCTGCCGGGGGATCAGCGCTATGATCTACCGATGGCCGACATCGCAGAACTGTGGCGGCGCGGCAGCGTGGTGGTGTCGTGGCTGCTGGATTTGTCGGCGCAGGCGTTGACCCGCGACGGGCCTCTGGAAACCTTCAGCGGGCATGTGGAGGATTCCGGCGAGGGGCGCTGGACGATCGACACCGCCGTGGAACAGGGAACGCCGGCCGAAGTGCTCGCCGCCTCGCTGTTCGTGCGCTTCCGCTCGCGCCAGGACCACACCTTCGCCGAGAAGATGCTGTCGGCGATGCGGCTGGGCTTCGGCGGGCATGTCGAGGCGCCGAAAAAGGGATGAGCGAGCGCGCCCGACAGGCCGCCGCCGAGGCCGCCGCGGCACTGGTGGAAGACGGCATGCTGGTGGGCCTGGGTACCGGGCGCACGATGGACCTGGTGTTGCAGGTGTTGTCCGAGCGGATCGCAACCGAGGGGCTGCGGGTGACGGGGGTTGCCACATCCGAGGCGACGGCATCGCGGGCCTGGGCGCTGAGCATTCCGCTGGCCAATGCCGACGCACCCTGCGACCTGGCGCTGGACGGGGCCGACCAGGTGGAGCGCGGCACGCTGCGGCTGATCAAGGGCGGCGGCGGGGCGCTGCTGCGCGAAAAGATCGTCGCCGAGTCGGCGCGGCGCTTCGTGGTGGTGGCCGAGGCGTCCAAGCTGGTGGACCGGCTGGGCCAGGATTTTGCCTTGCCGGTGGAGGTGGTGCCGTTCGGGTATGGCGCGACGGCACGGCGGCTGGCGGCGTTGGGTGGGGCGCCAGAGGTGCGGCGACGCGGCGGGGCGCCAATACGGACGGATAATGGCAACCTGGTGCTCGACTGCCCGGGCTTCGCGGTGATCCGTGACCCCTTCACGCTGGAACGCTGCCTGCGCGCGGTCGCCGGGGTGGTGGCGAGCGGGCTGTTCCTGTTGCCGGTGGAGTGCGTGCTGGTGGGCGATGACGACGGCTCGGTGGCGGAGCTGCGGCTTTGATTCTCCTGGTGATGGGCGTCTCCGGCAGCGGCAAGACCACGGTGGCGAAGGCGCTGGCCGAGCACTTGGGCTGGCGGTTCCAGGAGGGCGATGCGCTGCATC
>JBBQOT010000697.1:0-2195 GCA_038331165.1 Acetobacterales bacterium | reverse complement strand
CTCGGGGTGGTCCGGCGACTGGTAGATGGTGAGCAGCACATGTACGGGGCCGCTATGAACCCGCACCAGCGCGGCGTCGCCGAAGCCGGACAACCAGCCGTCGCTGCGCAGGGTGCTGATCTCCACCTGTTCCGGCCGGCTGTCGATGCCCGGCGCCGGCGACAACCGCACCCCGGGCAGGCCGCTCTGCGCGTCGGCATGGGCCACCGCCTTGTTGACGATGCAATACAACCCGGTCTCCAGCCGCATCAGGTTGCCCGATACGCGTAGCTCGCTGACCCGGTTCGCGGCACCTCCGGACTGGCGGCCCTGTGCAGCCGGCGGGGCATTCTGGGGATCAGTAGCGGCATCGGACATGCAGGGTCTCACTCTTCAAACGAACGTATCGAACGGCACCACGGCCATGCGGACATCCAGGATGCCGCCTCGTCCGGCGGCTGCAAACGCGTATCGGCGGCTTAGCAGCCGCATACATTGCGCGGTCAGGGTTTCATCGCAAGCAACGCATTATTGATCGCCGCCGCCGGCAAGCCAAGCGGCAGCACCCAGCCCTGGCCGGTGGCGCGCACCCGCTCGGCCTGGGCGCCGATATCGAACACCGCAACCCGCAGCCCGGCGCGCCACGCCACGCCCAGGGTAAAGCACCACGTCTCCGGCCAGATCGACGGCAGCCAGGCCAGATGCGGCAGCTGCGCACGCACCAGCATCTCGCCCTCGCCTTCGCGATAGCCGCCGGTCACCGCAACGCGCCCGGTATCCAACAGGCGGCGGTCGTCGGTGGAATGACCGACCAGCACGAATTCCAGCGGCAGGTTGCGCAGTGCGGCATCGCGCGCCGCGGCCAGCACGACATCGAAGCCCTTTTCGGCGCCGATGCCGCCGATAACTGCAACCCGCCGTCGCGCGCCCGGGGTCACCGCCCGCGGCGGCAGCGCCTGGCCGACGGCCACCGAGGCCGCGTCGTCCTCCAGCGCCAGCACCACCGGGGCGAGGCCAGGGAAGTGGCGGCGCATCCGTGCGGCACTGTCGGCCGACGGCGCCACGACGCGCCGCGCGCGGCCCAGATCGCGGCTCGACCGTGCGCGCAACGCCGCGGTGGAGATATCCTCCTCGATTGCCCGCCCGGCATCGGCCACGCAGGCATCGCACACGCGCGGGTCATCGGGCTCGCCGCAATAGCGCCGCTCGGCGCCCAGCAGGGTCACGCGTGGGCAGAACCAGGCGTAGTCGTGCAGGTGCACCTCCTCGGCGATGCCCAGCAACCCCGCCAGCCGCAGCACCGCGTGGTCGTGGCCCAGCAGGTGATGCACCTCCAGCACGTCCGGCCGGTCGGCGCGCAGCAGGCGGGCCAGCGCATCCAGCTCGCCGGGAATGGCGAACACCAGGTTGGGGTGGGCGGCACCCTCGCCGTCGTCCACCCGCACCAGCCCGCCGCGATAGGCTTGGCCGCCCTGTGGCCCGGCGCGCAGCCGGTCGGCTACCGGGCGCAACACGATTGCCCGCCGCCCGGTGCTGCGTAGCGCGGCACAACGCTCACGCACCACTCGCTCCACGCCGCCGCCGCTGTCGTGGCTGACCAGAATCGCCGCGCCACCCTTGCGCCTACCGGCCGCCCAGCGCGCCACGTCTAACCGCCGCCGCGCCGCGGCCAGCGGATCGGCGGCAAGGAAGGCGGCGATCACCGCGCCATAGCCCGGATGCAGCCGCTCCAGCACCGCCAGGTTGCGCGCCACCAGCGGCGAGGTCGCCGCCCCGAACGACTGCCCGCCGGCATGCGCCACATACACGCCGGGCACGCCGACATGGCGCCACCCCAAATGGCCGGCGCGGATGCAGAAATCGTTCTCCTCGCCGTAGCCCTGCGCGAACAAGTCCTCGCGGAACACCCCGTTGGCGGCGAGGCATTCACGGCGGATGTACATGCAGAAACCCACCGCCGTGGGCAAATCTACCGCCACCCCCGCGTTGGCCCGCGCCGCCAGCCGGGCCAGCCGCACCAGCGCCACCCCCTGGGGCACGGGATTGGCGCGCGTGGCATCGGGGTAGCTCAGGATGGTCGCGTCGTTCGACAGCGGCGTCGCCGTGCCGCAATCGCCGGCCCCCGGCCCCCCCCCCCGCACCCCCTCCATTCAGCCCGGCCTGACCCGCGGGGGGGGGGTGAAAACCACCAACACCGCCACCCGCCCCCCCCCCCC
>JBBQOT010000696.1:0-2200 GCA_038331165.1 Acetobacterales bacterium | reverse complement strand
GCGATGGCAAGAACTTCGCCGGTTGGCCGTGCGACGAGGAAGCGGAGAAGCTGCGCCAGGTCTTCCTGGACGCCAACGACACCGACCGGCCGGCGGCGCTGGAACGGTTGCACCGCCGGTTGGCCGAGACACAGCCCTATCGGGTCCTGGGCCAGTTCGATCAGCCGGTGGCGCTGCGCAGCAACGTTTCGGGCATGCTGAGCGCCGCGGTGATGGTCTACTGGAACATCGCCAAGAACTAGCGGCCCAGGTCAGCCGCGGCGGACCGGCAACAGTAACGCCCGTCACGGCCGACCCGCCGAGTATGAAACTTGTGGTAAGCTTCGGAGTAACCCCGATTGCGCCATGGGCTGCGAGGCCCGGGAGCGCGTTGTTTAGACTTTGATCCAGGGATGCCCTGCGTCGGCGGCACAACAAAGGGAGGGAGCCGACCCATTCCGCCACGCGGTCCGCCTGCTGCGCAGCAACCCCGGCGTCAGTGACCTCACCGCCCAGGTGATCGTCTCCGCGAAAATCAGGAGGTTTCTGTTTAGGGCCTGAGGTGAGATAAGTAAGGCCAGGGCTCTGCCCTGGACCCACCAGAGGCAGCGCCTCTGGACTCCATTTGTTTAAGTGTTGTTTGGGGAAGGGTGCCATCACGGTGGTTGAAACATCCCGATGGCCCCCTTCCCAAACAACACTCAAGTAAGGGGTTCCAAGGGCGACGGCCGTCGCGCGAAGGCGCGCTCCGGACTTGGTGGGGTCGAGGGGCGAAGCCCCCGCCTTGCTTATTCCGCTTCAGGCCCTTAGCTGGCGCAACAGGCCGGCACCGTTGGAGAAGACGACGGCCCCGGCGATCGCCTCCATTGTCCGCATGGCGATCAGCACCGGCAGGCTTGGCGCCACCGCCGCACCCGGCGAGCCCAGTCCGAACACCGCCAGCCCGCCCAGCATGAAAGGGCGGCGGCGAGGCGGGTCAACTCCGGCATCGTGCCGGCCGATTCAGGCGCGCTGCCGCGCACGAGTGCCAGGAACGCGCCCACCGGACGGTCAGTCCAGTCGCACAGATGGGCGATCAGGTCGCCGATCGGCAGGTGTCCGCCATGTTGAAGCGGCGGTGCTGCTGGATCATCAGCGCCAGGTCGGCGCGCTTGAGAATTTCATGACAGTCGGGCCGTCACCCGCAGGCCCACCCAGCCGGCACCCGCGTTTCTCGGCCGCATCGCCTCAGTGCCCGGAAAAGGCGCCACGACAGCCACCACCCAACAGGCGACAAACCGCTATTTGATCAGGGGGTTTTCGCCTATACCTGCACTGCCACCCGAACTTCGCCCCAACAGGAACCTGGCCGATGGCCATTGCCCTATCCCTCAGCCGGCTGGCCTCCAGCCAATTGCGCGCCCTGATCCGCCGGCGCTTGGCTGGGCTGGGCGCCATTGTGCTGGCCGCTGCCGCGCTGGCGCTGCTCGCCGGGCTGCTCACCTACGACCCGCACGACCCATCGCTGAACACCGCCACCGCCCGCACCGCCCGCAACCTGCTCGGCCTGCCAGGCGCCGCCGGCGCCGACCTGCTGCTGCAAACCTTCGGCATCGCCGCCATCCTGCCCGGCCTCGCCCTGCTGGCCTGGGCCTGGCGCCTCGGCATCGGCCACGGCGCCAGGCCTGGTGGCACGGGCCGAGGCTCGGTACTCTGGCGCATCGCAGCCCTGCTCGCCGCCCTGCCGATCCTGGCCGCAGCCTTCGCCGCCACCACCGCGCTGCTCGGCACCCAGCCCACCTGGCCAACCGCCGCCGGGCCGGGCGGGGCCGCCGGCCTCATCATCTCCGCCGACGCCATGGCCGCCGGGCGTGGCCTGATGGGGCAAGCCGGCGGCGCCGTCGTCTGCGCCATGCTCAGCCTGCTCGCCCTGGTGCTCACCCTCCTGGCCCTCGGCCTCTCGCTGGCCGAATGGCGCGCCGCCATGCGCCTGCTCGGCCGCACCGTCCGCCGCATCCGCTACATCGCCGCCTGGATCGCCTACCTCGTCCGCCGCGTCGCCTGGGCCGGCGCCTGGGTGATCAACCGCGTGAACGGCAACGCCGCCGCCGTCGCCAGCCCCGTCGCCGTCGCCCCAGGCGGCGGCTACCGCGCCGAACCAGCCCTCGTCATCCCCCGCGCCCCCGAACCCACCGTCGCGCCCCCGCGCCCCCCCGAATCCCCCCTCAACGACGCCCCCGCC
>JBBQOT010000695.1:0-2209 GCA_038331165.1 Acetobacterales bacterium | reverse complement strand
GGCGCGAAGCCGCGCCACGGGACCCGCAAAGGGTCAGAGACCCTTTGATCCCATTACCTTTACTGGTCGTGCAAGCTGCCACTAGCGCCGCGAAGAAACTCTTGGCATCCCCAGATTATCAACCTATTGGAATTTTTAGTTTTTTTACAGAATAAGGTCCAGGGGTTTGGCCCCTGGCGGGTCTGGGCAGAGCCCAGCCTCCCTGGCATCGCCTTGGCGCGGTGGCGCGGCGTGTGGCTACGGCAGGTACGGCAGCCCAGGCACGCCGACCTGGCTTTGCAGGATGCGTTGTGCATCGTGCACGAACTCGACCAGTTTCTGGCGCGTGGTGCGCGGGTCGATGATGTCCTGGCCGGTGGATTCGGCGGTGAGGAAGGGCGAGGCGAGGGCCTGCAGCCGGGCCTCGATCTCGGCCTTCTTGGCGGCCGGGTCGGGGGCGTCGGCGATTTCGCGGCGATAGGCGGCGGCGACGCCACCGGTGATGTGCATGCTGCCCCAGTTGGCCGACGGCCAGGCGTAGCGGCGGAACATGCCCGAGGGCCGATGGTGGCACTGGCCGGCCACGCCGTAGAGCTTGCCCAGCACCATGGTGAGCCACGGCATCCGGGTGGAGCACACGGTGGCGACCATGCGCGCGCCGGCGCGTTCGATGCCTTGGCGCTCGGCGTCGGGGCCGACCATGAAGCCGGGTTCGTCAGCCAGCGAGATCAGCGGCAGGTGGAACAGGTCGGCAAGCTGCATCAGGCGCATCACCTTCGACCCGGCGGCGACATCGGTGGAACCGCCGTTGTAGCGCGGGTTGTTGATCATGATGGCAACCGGGAAGCCGTCGACGCGGGCCAGGCCGGTGATGCGGGCGCGGCCGTACAGCGCCGCGATCTCGAAGAAGCTGCCCATGTCGATGACGGCGTTGAGCAATTTTCGCGCCTCGTACGTGGCGCGCTTGTTCTTCGGCATGGCGGATAGCAGGGCTTCCTCGGTGCGCGCGGGATCGTCGGTGATCGGGCCGCGCGGTGCCATCTCGTGCACGCTGGGCGGCAGGTAGGACAGGAAGCGGCGGATTTGGTCGAAGGCGTCCTGTTCGGTTTCGGCGAGGTTGTCGATGCAGCCGGAGATCTTGGTGTGGATGTGGTCGCCGCCGAGTTCTTCCTTGGTGATATCAAGGTCGAGTGCGGCCTTCACCACCGGCGGGCCACCCGGGAAGATCTGGGTGAAGCCTTTCACCATGACGTTGAAATGCGCCAGGCATGCCTGGATCGCCGGCAGCCCGGCGACCGAGCCCAGCACGGCCGACACGGTGGGCACCAGATTGAGCAGCTTCACTTCCAGGTGCGTCCACTGGTTGCCGTCGGGCAGGTAGGTGCGGCCGTAATCCTCGAAGGTGCGCACGGAACCGCCGGCGGCATCGAGCAGGCGGACGAAGGGCAGGCGCCATTCGATGGCGCGCTCGGCGGCGGACAATTCCTGGCCCATGCCGCCGCGATGGCCGCCGGAGCCGCCGCGCACGGTGAAGTCGCCGGCGGAGAGCACGACCTTGCGGCCGTCCAGCCTGACCATGCCGGTGACAAACCCCTTGGGCAGGAAATGCATTAGTTTGCTGCCCTCGTAGGTGCCGTGGCCGGACAGGCCCATGAACTCGTCGAAGCTGTCGGGGTCGGCGATGGCGGCGATGCGCTCGCGCACCAGAAGCTTGCCGTTAAGGCGCTGGCGGCGGATGCCCTCGGCCCCGCCCATGGCTTCGGCCATGCCGCGGCGCTGGTTGAGTTCGTCGATTTCTTCCTGCCAGGACATCGATGTTTCCTTCCCGTCGCCATTGGCGGCTGTCGCCGCGATATTGTCGACAATCACTTGACGCCAGTGCGAGGCTGCCCGCAAGGTTTCGGCTGTGCAACCGGCTGCCGCCTCACGCGCATTCACCTTGGCGCTCGGCCGTGCCACAGTCGCCCCCAGGGACGGAACACAGGACAGGAAACAGCCCATGCCTCGCATGACCGGCGGCGACGCCATTGTCGATTCCCTGCTGCGCCACGGCGTGGACACCGTCTTCGGCCTGCCGGGGGTGCAGATGTATGGGCTGTTCGACGCCTTCGCGCGCAACGCCAACCAGTTGCGGGTGCTGAACGCGCGGCATGAGCAGACCACCGCATATATGGCGCTGGGCTATGCGCAATCGACCGGCAAGCCGGCGGTGTTTTCGGTGGTGCCTGGC
>JBBQOT010000694.1:0-2211 GCA_038331165.1 Acetobacterales bacterium | reverse complement strand
CAGGTCGGCGGCGATGATCCGGTTGCCGAACCGCTCGGCCTGGATGCGCCGCACGTTGCCGAACCCGCCGTCATCGAACACGACGGCCACCACCGGCAGGCGATGGTGCATGGCGGTCGCCAACTCCTGCGCCTGATACATCAACCCGCCATCGCCACAGATCGCCACCACCGCCGCATCCGGCCGCGCCGCCTGCACCCCCAGCGCGGTGCCATAGGCCCAGCCGAGATTGTCCTGATACCCCGGCGAGATGTAGCGCCGTGGCGCATCGACCTCGAAGGCCAGCCGCCCCACGAAACCAACCTGGGTCACGTCCTCCATCACCACGCCGTCTGCCGGCAGGGCCGCGCGGATCGCGCGCAGGAAGCCCATCTGCGGTTCCTGCCGGGCGATCCGCTCAGCAAACCAGGCCTGATGCAGGGCGATGTCGGCGCGCCGTTCACGTGCCGTGGCGGGCAGCGCCGCCAGCAGGGCCCGCACCCCGTCGCGGGCATCGGCATGGATGGCCACATCCGGCCGGCGAAAGCGGAAATGCTCCTCGGCGTCGATATCCAGCCGGATGATCTTCATCGCCGCATCGGTGCCCCAGCCCGACTGCGCGAAGTGCATCCGCGTGCCGATGCCCAGCACCACATCGGCGTCCTGCCACAGCCGGTGCGTCACCGGCAGCGACGTGGCCAGCCGATGCACGGTTGGCACCACGCCGCGCCCACGCCGATAGGTTCCCACTGGCGCTTCCAGCCGCTCCGCCAGCGCCAGGATCTCCGGCGCCGCATCCAGCGCCCCGCCGCCTGCCAGGATCAGCGGCCGTTCGGCGCGGGCCAGCAACTGCACCGCCGCCTCGATTGCCACCACATCCACCGCCGGGCGCATGGCGGGCAGCGGTGCCACCGGCACCACCTCGCCTGCCCGGCCCCAGGTGTCGATGCCGCATTCCAGCGCCACCGGCCGGGTTCGCCCCGACAGCGCCGTCTGCACCGCATGCGCCAGCAGCCCCGGCGCATCCGCCGGCCCACCGATCCGCGCCGCGTGCTTGGTAATATGCCGCAGCAGGCCCAGCTGGTCCGGGATTTCGTGCAGGTGCCCCCAGCCCCGGTCGATGGCGTCGGACGGGATTTGGCCCACCAGCGCCAGCACCGGTGCCCCGGTGCCATAGGCGGTGAGCAGCGCCGCCCCTGCGTTCAGCAGGCCCGGCCCCGGCACCACGGCAAAGGCTTGCGGCTTGCCGGTGGCCAACGCGGCTCCCAGCGCCATGTAGCCGGCCGCCTGCTCATGGCGCGGATGCAGCAGCCGGATCCGCCCGCCGCTCTGCGCCACCGCGTCGAACAGGGAATCGTTGTTCACGCCCGGCAGCGCGTAAAGCGTGTCGATGCCGTGCGCCAACAGCGCGTCCACGGTGGCTTCGGCCGTTGTTTGGCGGGGCATGCGCGTCCTCGTTGCGTTCACCCGATCCTGCCACAGCACCGTCGTCGTGGCACGGGCCGGCGAGACCGCGTATGATCCAACCTCGATCACGGGAGGCTATGGCGTGTATTCCCAGGCACTGAACAGCACCGACACGCGGCCAGACGCCGAAGACCCGCAGTTGCTGGCCCGCTTCCAGGCGCGCATCGATGCCGAGGAAAAGATCGAGCCCAACGACTGGATGCCGGATGCCTATCGCCGCACCCTGGTGCGCCAGATCAGCCAGCACGCCCATTCCGAGATCGTCGGCATGCTGCCCGAGGGCAACTGGGTTACCCGCGCCCCCAGCCTGCGCCGCAAGGCCGCCCTATTGGCCAAGGTGCAGGATGAAGGCGGCCACGGCCTGTACCTGTATGCCGCCGCCGAAACCCTGGGCACGGCGCGCGAGGAACTGGTTGACCAGTTGCTGTCGGGCCGGGCGAAGTATTCCTCGATCTTCAACTACCCCACGCTCACCTGGGCCGATATCGGGGCGATCGGCTGGCTGGTGGACGGGGCCGCGATCATGAACCAGATCCCGCTGTGTCGCTGTTCCTATGGTCCCTATGCACGGGCGATGATCCGGGTGTGCAAGGAGGAGAGTTTTCATCAGCGCCAGGGCTACGAGATCATGCTGACGCTGGCGCGCGGCACAGCAGCACAGAAGGCGATGGCGCAGGATGCGCTGGAGCGCTGGTGGTGGCCGTGCCTGATGATGTTCGGGCCACCCGATTCCGCCTCGCCGCATTCCGATGCGTCGATGCGGTG
>JBBQOT010000693.1:0-2214 GCA_038331165.1 Acetobacterales bacterium | reverse complement strand
CTTCTGGTGGATCGCAGCGCCGTTCGCGCTGGTGATCATGGTCCAGGTCGGGCTCGTGGTGCATCTGGTCTCGTTCCTGCTGCCACCGCTCGGCGCGCGCGGCGCGGGCATCGCGCTGGCACTGGTGGCCGCATGCGCCGTGGCGGGCCGCCTGGCACTAGGCACCGTTGTCGACCGCATCGACCAGCGCCGCGCCGGCGCGATCGGCGTGGCCGTGCAAATCGGCGGGCTGATCCTGTTCATCGCCCTGCCGACCCAGGGCTGGGCGCTCTATCTCGGCTGCGTGCTGTTCGGCCTGTCGGTCGGCAACAACATCACTCTGCCGCCGCTGCTGCTGCAGCACGCCTTCGGCCGCGCCACCTTCGGCCTGGTCGTCGGCCTCTACAGCGCGATCGCCCAGCTCGGCTACGCCGTCACCCCCGGCCTGCTCGGCATCGTGCACGACGCGACCGGGGGCTACGCCGCGGTCTTCGTCCTGGCCATCGCCATGCAGGCCACTGGCGCCCTGCTGCTGCTGGCCGCCCGCCGCGGCCACGAAAAACGGCGCTGAACAAATCGCAGAAATCGCTTGCAGCGGCGCCGATAGACAATTATTCTAACTGCATGTTATTCATCACCGGACGCCTCACCTGGATCGTGGGCCTGCTGCGCAACGCCATCGGGGTCCACCTGGACCGCGAGGCGCGCCTGGTCCGTGTGGTCCACCTCGGCACCCGAACCTTCGCGGTCCGGCCCCTGCCCGGCGCCCTGCCGCCGCTTCCCGCCAAAATCTGGGTCCTGCTGTTCGACCGCGTCACCCGCCTCGCACAGCGCTTCGAAGCGCTCTTCCAGCGCTGGCAGGCCGGAACCCTGCCCCGCCACCGGCTGCACGCGGCGCGGACCCCGCCCCAATCTCCAGCGCATTCTCCAACGCAATCCCTGGCGCAGCCCGGCCCGGCAGCACCGCCCAGGCCCCCCCGCCTGCCGCGCGCCTTCGGCTGGGTGAACCGGCGCATCCCGGAATCCGCCCCGCCCACCGGCTACCTCCAGGCGCTGCTGCATGAGCGCGAGGCGGAACTGCGCGAATTCCTCGCCGACGCCCCCCAGGCCGGCCGCCTGCTCCGCCCGCTCTGTCACGCGCTCGGCCTGCGCCCACCCGCCTGGCTGGCACTCCCGCCACCACCCCGCTCACCGCGCGCCCGATCGTCCAGGCCCCCGCGCCCGCCCGCCCTGACGGACCCAAGCCTGCGGCTCCCGCGCTACGTCATCGCCACCGCCAGGGCCTGGAAAAAAACCGGCGGGTGAGCCCCGAGCCCACCCGCGCCTATTTTATTACTAACAAAGAATGTTACTACTTCGCCCGAGGGTCCAGCGCGTCGCGCAGCCCGTCGCCCACCAGGTTGAAGCTCAGCACCACCAGGAAAATCGCCGCCCCCGGAAACACCGCCAGCCACGGCGCCTGCGTCAGGAACCGCTGCGCCGAGTTCAGCATGCTGCCCCACGACGGCGCCGGCGGCTGCTGCCCCAGCCCCAGGAACGAAAGGCTCGCCTCCGCGATGATCGCCCCCGCAATGGCCAGCGTCGCCTGCACCATCACCGGCGGGATGATGTTCGGCAGCACATGCCGCACCGCCACCCGCCACGGCGGATTGCCCAGCGCCCGCGCCGCCTCGACATAATCGTTGGTCGCCGCATCGATCGTCGCCCCGCGCGCCACCCGCACGAAGATCGGCGTCGCCGTGATGCCGATCGCGATCATCGCGTTCTGCAGGCTCGGCCCCAGGAACGCCGCCAGCGCAATCGCCAGGATCAGGAACGGAGAGGCCAGCATCGCATCCACCAGCCGCCCGATGATCATGTCCGTCTTGCCGCCGGCAAACCCCGCCAGCAGCCCGATCGGCACCCCGACCGAAGTTGCGATCGTCACCGAGATCACGCCCGCCATCAGGCTCGCCCGCGCCCCCCAGATGATCCGGGACAGCACGTCGCGCCCGTTCTCGTCCGTGCCCATCCAATGCGCCCACGACGGCGCCTTGCGGATCATCGTCCAGCTCGTCTTGATCGGGTCGAACGGCGCGATCAGCGGCGCGAAGGCCGCCACGACCACGAAGAACACCACCACCACCAGCCCGACCACCGCTGCCGGCCGCGAGGTGAACCGCCGCACCGCCATCCGCGCCGGCGACTGGCTCGCCACCGCCATCACCGCCCCGGCGCTGTTCGCCTGGGTCGCTG
>JBBQOT010000692.1:0-2221 GCA_038331165.1 Acetobacterales bacterium | reverse complement strand
CGCCAGACCATCCCGCTCGCCCGCTTCATCTACGCCCTGGGGATCCGCCGCATCGGCGAGCGCAACGCCCAGCTTCTGGCGCGGCACTACGGCAGCTTTGCCAACTGGCTGGCACAGATGCGCGCGGCGGTCATGGTGGGCAGCGAGGCACGCAGCGACCTGGGCAGCATACTGGGTGTTGGAACCGCCATCGCCGAGGAACTGGCGGCGTTCTTCGCCGAGCCGCACAATCTCGCCACCGTCGAGGAACTGGCAGGCTTGCTGACGATCGAGGATGCCGTAGCCCCCGCCCGGGCCAATGGCGAGCTGGCCGGCAAGGTGGTGGTGTTCACCGGCACGCTGGTCACTATGGCCCGACCGGAGGCCAAGGCGTTGGCGGAATCACTCGGCGCCAAGGTTACCGACAGCGTGTCGAAAAAAACCGACCTTGTCGTGCTGGGCGCCGATGCCGGCTCCAAGGCCAGGAAGGCGGCCGAGTTGGGCGTGCGCACGGTCAGCGAGGAGGAATGGCGGCAACTCGCGGGCGTATAATGCGGTGCGCTGAGTAACTTTTCTGGAACTCCGGTCACTGTATTTTAACGCCGTGGCCGCACCAATCCGCCTTTGCGCGGCCAGGCAGTCCGCAACGCGTTTTCCATGCCGAGCCGTGCGCCCCGATCCGATCAGGCGCCCGCGACGCGGCCAGGATGCGACAGACGTTGCTGATGCGACTCAGAGACGCCCGTGGCATGATGGCGGAGTCGTGCCACCGAAATCGGATCGCATCGCCCATGGCCCCCGAGCGTCCAGTTCAACTGCGCCCCTTCCTGCGCAAGCCCACCAAGCCGGTGAACCCCATCCGCGTTCTGGTGGTGGAGGATGTGCGCACGGTGGCCATCGCGGTGCAATCGGTGCTGCTGCAAGCCAGCATGGAGGTGGAGCTGGCCGAAACCGGTGCCGAGGCATGGGCGCGCAAGCAGATTTTCCTGCCCGACATCGCGCTGGTCGATCTCGGCCTGCCCGACGTCGAGGGGTTCGAGCTGGTTGAACGCTTCGCCCGGGCCGGCGATTGCGGCATCATCCTGCTGACCGCCAACGATGAGGAATCGGCCCGCGTGATGGCGCTTGAAACCGGCGCCGACGACTACATGGTCAAGCCCGCCCCGGCGCGCGAACTGATCGCGCGCATTCGCGCCGTGCACCGGCGGATGAACCGGCCGCAAGCCGACCGCATGCTGCGCATCTATGTCGACCCCGCACAGCGCTGCCTGATCGGCGCCGGGGGCGACCGCACCGTGCTGACCGAAGCCGAGATGTCAGCGCTGGACACCTTGCTCGACGCCGGCGGCGTGAGCGTGTCACGCGAATGGCTCAGCCGCATCGCCCTGAAGCGGCCGCTGCACGCCGACGACCGCGCGGTTGACCAACTGGTGATGAAACTGCGGCGCAAACTGGCCAGCCAAGGCGCCTCAGACCGCGTTATCCTGTCGGCCCGGCGCCAAGGCTATGTGATCGCCGACCCCACGATGTTTCGCGCAGTCCCCAGGATGGCGCCGGCCAACGGCAATGGGAGCGCCGCCCATGTGAACGGTCACGAGGTGTACGGAGCAGAGTAAGAAAGGCCAGGGCGTCGCCCTGGACCCACCAAAGGCCGACGGCCTTTGGAAACCCATTTATTAGAACATGTTAAGGTCCAGGGGCTCGGCCCCTGGTGGGTCCCTGCGGTGCGGCTTCGCGCCGCAACGGCAACGCCCTGACCTTGCCGTCCTACCCGACGATTTCGTAACCGGCGAAGAAATAGGCGATCTCGATCGCCGCGTTCTCCGCACTGTCCGAGCCATGCGCCGAGTTGGCCTCGATGCTTTCGGCGAACTCGCGGCGGATGGTGCCGGGCGCCGCGTTGGCCGGGTTGGTGGCACCCATCACCTCGCGGTAGGTGGCCACGGCATTTTCGCCTTCCAGCACCTGCACCACCACCGGGCCCGATGTCATGAAGGTCACCAAGTCGCGGAAGAAGCCGCGCTCGCTGTGCACGCCATAGAAGCTCTCGGCCTGGGCGGTGGTCATATGGATGCGCTTCTGGGCGATGATGCGCAGCCCCGCGCCCTCGATCTTGGCGTTCACAGCGCCGGTGAGGTTGCGGCGAGTGGCGTCGGGCTTGAGGATCGAGAACGTGCGCTCGGTGGCCATGGGTGGGAAGCCTTCTTGTAAAACCGTCGAGGCGGGGCTTTAGAGCAGGCTC